>NZ_DATIRC010000085.1:0-1603 GCF_035470145.1 Romboutsia sp. | reverse complement strand
AGCTACGAAAACTCACCTGATAGAACTATCCTATTCAATAAAATACCGTCCTTGATATTGAAATAAAAAAATGAAATATATATAAAATATAATAAGAAATTGTAATTTACTTACAACTTCTTTTTTTTATTTTTTAAAATAATTAATTTTTAAAGATAGGATTTTACAATTTTTTTGTTTTTATAAAAACATCCATTTTTTCTGTTCTAAATCAGATTTTTCAATAATAACATTTTCACCTTTTATTCTCATTGGTAAATAACTTGGCCAACAACCACCAGCAGTGTTTTCCGTACCACAACTATTGATAGGATATTGTTTTCCACAGTTTAGACATTGCATAATCTCCCCACTCTGACGATATCCTTTCTTTGCCTGATAACAGACATCACAGGCATCAAAAGCAACATGAATATCACCATCTGAACCTCTTACAGCAAAATACTTTACCTCAACACCATTTGCATAATAACTGTAAAACCTAGCATTATCACCAATGCCAGATACGGGAATACCCACCTCAGTCTCACTAATAATATCTGATGATTGGACCAATTCATTGTTTTTATCATAATTATTAGTATTATTTGCCATTGAAACGACTATTAAAATACTAATGCTTGCGATAAGTATGACCGATATAGTCATTATATTTTTCATTCGTTTTTTCCTATTTAATAGCTCTTTTTTTCTTCTTTCAACTTTTTCTAATTCAATTCTTCTTAATTTATTTCTCTTACTCATATCTTATACCTCATATTTATCTAATTAAGAACTTATTTTTCCATCAATCAACTTTACAACCCTATTACCAATTTTACCTATTTGTGGATTGTGAGTAATTAAAATAATTGTACGCCCCTCAAGTTGCAACTCTTTAATAAGACTTAAAACAAGTTCACCATTTTTCTGATCAAGATTCCCAGTAGGCTCATCAGCCAATAATATATTTGGCTCATTAATCAAAGCACGTGCGATACATACTCTCTGTTGTTCTCCACCTGAAAGATGAGCCGGTATATGATTTAACCTATGACTTAGTCCGACTCTCTTTAGAGCCTCAACTGCATCACTCTCGTTAACAATACTATGATAAAACTGAGCCATCATTACATTCTCCAAAGCTGTTAGATAAGGAACAAGATGATATTGCTGAAAAATCAAACCAATATTTTCTCGTCTGAACCTTGTTAGTTCGTTCTGTTTTAACCGTGTAATTTCTGTCCCATTAATATATACAGATCCTTTTGTTGCTGAATCTAAACAACCAATAATATTCAACAACGTTGTTTTCCCGGAACCTGACGGCCCCATAATAGACGTCCATTCACCTTCAACAATTGATAAACTTAGATTATCTAAAGCTTTTGTTTTACTATCATATATTTTTGAAATATTTCTTACTTTGATGATATCCTTTGGCATTTTTTTACTCACCTCTTAAAACAATCGCTGGTTCAACTTTAACTGCTTTTCTTATAGGAAATAAACTTGCAATAAGTGCTACAGCAATTGATATTAAAAGAACGACAGGAATAATCTCATATCTAGGCGTAATTAACACATTAAAAACACTCAATCCAATAAATTGAGAAATTATTAC
>NZ_DATIRC010000084.1:0-6878 GCF_035470145.1 Romboutsia sp. | reverse complement strand
CATAAAGTATATAAATACTATACTATCAAGTATACAAATACTAAACTCAAAGTATAGTAATACTGTACTAGATATAGGTATAGTAATACTAAACTATTGTATATAAATACTAAACTTAATATACTGTTATACTTATTATATAACAATAGATACACATGCCTTGTTATACTATATATATAACAAATATAATACTCTGTTATACTTATTATATAACAATGATAATAAAAATTAGAGGAAAACGTTGCCCCTATTGCAATTACTACGTTTCAGTAATTGTCAGAATTTTCTGATTGTCAGAATATTCGTTTTTTTTATTCCACTCCTTATACGAGTTCGCACTGGGTTTTCTTGGATATAAGTGCCAGAAACCAACCTCAAAGGGGTACATGAAAAAAGAGCATTCAGATGCACAGACTTAACCATGCACCTTTGCTCCACATACATTGACACTTACATATCAAACACTATTGAGTTAAACATCTCTTATGAGATAATTCTATTATATCACATAGTTTTCGACTTTACAATACCTAAAACACCTAAAATTTTCTTAATGTCTTTTGTATTTAAATCTAAGTCTAAGAAGATATGCTCCTTTGTGCTTTGTGTGGCTCTTGTCTTATGCCCTTTTATCTTACTAAGTATATCATAATACTCAGACTTTGTTTCATGTGTACCCTCATTAAAACGCTTATGTACATTAGGTAGCATCAATATTATCACATCATTTATCTCTGCCCATATCACAAGGTTTTCTTCATCTATTGATATAACCACATTCTCAAATACCTCTGCAGTAACTTCATCTATGTAGTCAACGATCATATTGAATGATTGTACTAGTTGCTTTTTATTATGATCTCTATGAGCAACTTGCTCACACACTGGACACTCTTTATTGAGCAACAGAATACTCTTAGAGTACGTGTGACCTTCTGAGCATGTCCATGCATATTGTCTACCAACATCCAGTCTTGATGTAACTAGTTTCCCATTCAACGTGGAACTCCATCTACTTGTTATTAAATCCATTTTCCTATCTATTATGCCATTGCTTAAACATTTGTCACACTTCGGATACATAAGATTCAACAACACATCTTTTCTGATTGCTTTCTTGTTACCACACTCACATTTGCAGATGTAGTTATAATTGTATTTTCTATCATTTTCTTCCAGACCTATTACAGTCCATGTTCCAAATATATCTCCAACATTTATAAGTTTTTTAGACATGACATTCCACTCCTAACTGCAGATGCAAATTCTTTACAGTTCTCATTGCAATATTTGCTATTGGATTTCCCTTCAAATGCCGATCCACAAACTTTACATGTTTTAATAATTGGTTTTTGTCCTGCAGGTCTACGTTTTTTATCATAACAACTTCTGGAGCAGTACTTACTAACCACTTTGCTCTTAGATAAGTCTATTTCTTTCCCACAGTGCGTACAATACGCCTTTTTACATGGCTTTAAACCATACATATCACATACAACTTTAACTCTAGCATGTGTTAAATTAGCTAATTCTGCTAAATCTGTCATGAAATATGCATCATTTATGCATGATTTTATAGTTTTTGCATCTAAAAAATAGTCATATTCCTTGTCATTTTTGTCTGGTGCTATATTGTTTTCCAGTATGATCTTCCTCATTTTGGCAATCTTTAGACCTAAAAATGCACCTATTTCTGCTATTTTCTTGTTATTTTTAACCATTTTTTCTATAGTTTCTATGTACATAACATCAACTCCTTGTTACATATAACGTAAGCTAGAGTTGATATGTAAAACATTAAGCAAAATTTGCTCTATTTTTTTGTTGTATTATTTCCTCAATTTTATCACATGACACTTCTTCCATGTCAACATATTCTCCATCTACAAATAGCGTTGTTCTAGCCATTCCTATGCCACCTTTATATTTCTTTGATGTAAATGTCTTAGGTGCATTGTTTAATTGTGCTTGTCTGCTTAAAGTATCGTATGTAGGCAGTAAATAATTCCAACTCTTTGCTTTTGATTTTTCTGTAGTTATGTCTATTGCTAATTTTAATGTTTCTGTATCCAAAGAATCTATTAACTCTGGTTCATCACTTGGTATGTATTGTATTCCAGACTCTTTTAATAACTTCATATTCTCACTATCTGTCACTTCTTGTCGCAAGTTGTCAGACGTTTCCTCTGGACTCATTGCAACTTCTTGTGATACAATAGATTTATCGAATACAATAGATTTATCAAATTGATTGATTGGTGAATTTTTTTCACTACTAGCATTAGGAGTTTCTGCCAAAACTTCTAGTGCTTTTTTATTGCTCTTTTTAGTTTCTTTAGCCTTTTCAGTTCTAGGTTTATAGTTTGTAGCTTTGCTTATCAGATACTTCCTATTCTCTGCTACTACTTCTTTCCACAGATTAGCAGAAACTAATGTGTACAGATTCGATTTCATTTGTTTTTTTTTATCCTCTGCATCTTGCTTTCTGTTCTCAATTTTGATAATTCCCTTTTCTACCAGTCCTTGTATTGCACTTATTGCAGTTCTTCTAGATGTTCTCATGATCCTTGCAATTTCATCATAGCTTGGAAAACAACTTCCTGCTCTATCTGCAAATAAACTCAATGACATATAAGCCAGTACTTCGTTCTTATCAAACTTCTCTACATCACGCAGAACCTTGTTTTCAAGTATCGTGAAGTCATATCTTTCGTCTTTCAACATATCCACTTCTAAAACCACCTTTCAAAATTTAACTAAGACAACTATACAACACAAGTATTTACTAAGTCAACCATTTTTTTCTAATAAGTTTAATTTTTACTAACTCACTATAAGCTAGGGTTTTATATAAATATAAAACTAATGCTCTAGTTTTCTGTAATCTCTCTCATGTGCGTGTGTGTGCGTGTACGCATACGTAAGAGATTTATATATATATTATATTTTGTTAGGTGTATCTTATTACAGTGCAATTATTTCACTACCTTAGTGCAACTATTTCACTACCTAACATGGTGAAATTATTTCACTACCTAATTATCCACAATAATATCCACATACTTATCAACAAGATACCCACATACTTATCAACAAGATAATCTGTAGGAATTTGTATGTACATTTGTACGCACAATGTATATATATGGTGCTATACTATAAATATGGGGGTGTTCATATGAAATGGGATAAAAAGAAGTTAGAACTATTATTAGACAACTATGCTTATATGCCAGAAGATGAATTATCGACTCTGATAGGATGCTCTGCTCCTGCTTTAAGGAAGAAAGCATCTCGACTACATATAAAGAAAGCTACAAATAATATGGTTATAGATGGAGATCAAAAATACTGTACATACTGCAAGACATTTCACTCTATAGAAGATTTTTATAAAGACCGACATGCTAATGGTGGCTACCAGTACTACTGTAAACGTTATTATAAAAGTCACAATCCAAGAGAAACCACTACTCCACTTAAGAATAAAAGTCACAATCCAAGAGAAGGTATAGATTTTCAATTGGACTGGAAACATAATCCAACAGTAATAGTTGAAGGAAAAGAATGTATAAAATGTAAAGTTTGTGGTAATACTTTAGAGTTAAACAACTTTTATAAGAATAGTAACATGATAAATGGTAGGGTAAATGTGTGTAAGACCTGCTATAAAAATAAGAAGAAATAGTGCTAAACGCACACATGTCCTCACAAATATGCTCACAATAGTGCGTAAAGTGAGTGTGTGTACAATTATAATCACAATTGTGCGTACATTAAATTGAAGTGAGGACAAATATGGTCACAATTGTGCGTACATTAAAATGCATGAAATGAGTGTGAGCACAGTTATAATCACAAATGTGAGGACAATTTCAAATAAAAATAAAAAGTTTTCGAAAAAGTGTTGACACATGTACGCACTAGATATATAATTAATATTGTACCAGACAGTTAGTACTCGGTACGGACTACATAAACACTAAAAAATACATTGAAAAATACATATAAAATACTAGGAGGAAATTAAAATGGCACTTAAAAGAAAGATAGTAGCAGTAGATTCTGGAGCGTTCAACACTAAAGGAAAGTCTAATGTGGGAGATGTATTATACAATACAAAGTACTCACCAAGACATACAGATGCAGGAATGCTAGGAGAAAATACATATAACACTACTATAAATGGTAAAGAACTTACTATAGGAAACACTGCATTAAGAACTGATAAGAGAGAAGGAAAACACACAGACATTCATATCTGGTCAACTTTAACTTCAATAGCACTTCTTAGAGGTGATGCAGATGAAATTATTCTTGGATACGGTGAATCATATAATAAATATGTTCAAGATGAACAAAAGAAAGCAATACAAAGTAGACTTCTGGGTAGACATAAAGTGGAAATTCAAAGTGAGAACGGTAAAATGGAAACACATGAATTTGAAATAGTAACTGTACATGTCCTTCCAGAAGGAACTGGTCACATACTTAGTAACCTAAAGGCTAATTTGGGAGTTAAATATGTATTCGACTGGGGTGGTTCTACGGTAAACTTCTTAGAAGTAATCAATGGTAGACCAAGTGAAAACTCGATAAGTTTCCCATTTGGCGTTCATAATGTAAATGCAATAGTTGGCGATAGAATATCTAAAGCAGGTTTAGGAACATTTAGTGACTCACAAATAAAAGATTGGGTTTCAAATAAATGTACTAATAAAGATATACAAAAAATAATAGATGAAGTGATTGACGATCAACTATATAAAATAGATGATAAGTTAGCAGGATTTAACATAGATTTACATGATTACCTTGAAGTATCTTTTACTGGAGGAACAACAAGTCTATTTGATTCTCAAATAAGAAAGCACTATGCGTGTGCTAGGATAGAACAAAATTGCCTAACTGGAAATGTGCAAGGATTTTATGAATATATGAGATTAAAATATGGAAGTCAAGCAAAATAGGGGGTAATTGGGAATGAGTGAAAAAAGAATGAAAAAAAATATATCCTTTTCAGAACATGAGAAGGATATATATAAATATATTAATGAGCAGAAAAACGCATCTGGATTAATAAAGAAATTGATTCGTACTCACATGTTGATGGAGAAAGGACTTGTAGTTCCAGTACAAGTTGATGCACCTGCAGTTACACAAGGAACTAATACAGACGAAGAACCAGAAGTAGAAGTAGTAGAGCCAGAAGTAGAAGTAGAAGTAGAAGTAGAAGTAGTAGAGCCAGTCTTTAGTCCAGAAGATGAAGAAAATAGAAAACTAATGGAAGAATTAGATATATAAGGAGGTCGAAAGACCTTCTTTTTTTACGTTTTATAGCTTTAATTCGTTATATGAGTTAAAACAAAAAGGAGAAAAACAGATGGAAGAAATAATCTACAACTCATATGAGAAGGATGTGGCAGTTTATGGTGATTTTGAGATGCCAGTGCCGACTTATGAACTGGAGAAACAAATTGATTTTAGTGTGATTTTAGCACTATTGTTAGTATCAAATTCTAATAGGAAAGAGGATACTTATAGATATATTGATTATTCCAGAATAAATAAAAGAGAAATCTGTGAAGAATGCAAAATAAGTAGATACACATTAGAGAGAAGGTTAAAGTATTTAGAAGAAAAGAATATAATAACTTTAAAAAACACTAAGCGAGGATTAACTTGTATTATAAACTACTCTAAAAATGGAAGGTACTATGTTAGTATACAACACAGAATATTAAAGGCTTTAAATTCTACTTTTAATAAGAATATTGTAAAAACATATATATTGTTAAACATACAATGTGAATATTTAAAGAACACAAGACCAATGACCAATGCATTCTTATGTTCACAATTAGGTTATGCAACTAACAATGAGAGAAACTTAACCAACATGGGACAATGGACTAGTACATTAGCAAATTGTGGATTCATAGAAAAAATACAAAATCGAGTATATGTTAAAAATGAAGATGGTAAGAATATAGTTGAACGTGTGGACACATATTACAAAATAAATCCTCTTGAAGTGTGGGAAAAGAGAAAAGAAAAAGGTGTAATAAATGTGTAAAAATGGAGGTTTTTAAATCTCCATTTTTTAATGCTTAAAATACCATGTTCAAAAGTGAGTGTTTCGGAATTACAAAAGTGAGTGTTTCAGACTAGCAAAAGTGAGTGGGGTATATAGAAAGAAACTATAGATAGAAAATGGTAGAGAGAAACTAGAGAGCCTTCGGCTCGTCTTTGAGAGAAAATTTGACTTTATATTCAATCTTACATATGTGACTCAGAATACGTTATATGTATCAAACAAAAAAAGAAAGGAGATCACATATGAAAATATCAATAGCTTTTATTCCAATTGTAACTGGTCAATATAAAGAATTAATAGATCATAGACATATATACATATCAGATAAAGGAATGCTTTACAATAAAAAAACAAACAAGATGTTATCTACTTCATTAGATAAATATGGATATGAACGAGTTTCAATTGGTGGGAAGTCATATTTAGTACATAGATTAGTAGCATTGGTATATGTGCAAAATTACAATGAAGAAAACAGAATTGTGTGCCACAAAAATAAAGATAGAGCAGACAATAGAGCAATAAATCTCATGTGGAGCAACAATAACTTCATTAATATAAGAAGATCAGATTTTAGCACACCAAACAAAGGTAAAATGATAATTGGATTTAAAGAAGATAAATGCATGGGAGTGTTTGCATCTGGTGGTCAAGCAGAGCGTGAACTAGACTTAAATAGAAGTGAAATTTACAGATGTTGCAAAGGAGAAAGAAGAACAACTGGTGGGTATTCATTTAAATATTATGAAGATGTAGTTTCGCACAGTGGAAAATATATGAT
>NZ_DATIRC010000083.1:0-13450 GCF_035470145.1 Romboutsia sp. | reverse complement strand
ACTAATTTACCTTCAACACCATCTTTTTCTTGCTTAAGTATAGAACCTTCTATACCTATTCTTTCAACTAATCCTATACATAAAACTTCTTCATTTGACATATCTATTAATTGATATTTTAATGAAGAACTACCACAGTTTAATACTAATATTTTCATTAGTATACCTCCTTAAAATTTTATGAATAATATGTAACAAGCCAATTAGGCTTAATATTTACAAAGTATCTTATATTGTATACAGTAAACATATTTCGACATAAATTAATATACCACTTTTTTTTATAAAAGTACAGTATTTAATATATTTATTTGAATATATTATTTAATAAATTTATTTACTAAAAAACAATATATTTTACTTACCATAGATTATTTTTATCTATTTGTTATAATATTATAATATAATTACTAAAATTTATTTGTTAGATTTCTACATATTTTTAAGAAATCCTCTATTTTTGAATAAACCAAAGGAGAATTTTTATGAACATACTAGGATTAATAGTTGAATACAATCCTTTTCATAATGGCCACTTGTACCATTTAACTAAATCTTTAGAAGTAACTAATGCTACTCATAGTGTAGCTATAATGAGCGGTAACTTTTTACAAAGAGGCGAACCCGCTTTATTTGATAAATATACACGTGCTGAAATAGCCGTAAAAAATGGTGTCGATTTAGTTATAGAATTGCCAACCATGTTTGCATGTCAAAGTGCAGAACTTTTTGCTCATGGCGCTATAGCTACGCTTAACTCATTAAACTGTATAAATTCTATTTGTTTTGGTAGTGAAGAAGGTAATGTTGATATTCTTTATACAATTTCAAAGATATTAGTTGATGAACCTGATGAATTTAAAGTTTTTTTTAGAAAGTACTTAGATGAGGGTATGCTTTATCCTACTGCTCGTAGTCTAGCTCTATTTGATTATATCTATAAATTTAATTTACTAGATATTTCAAAGGAAAAACTTTTATCAATATTAAATTCGTCTAATAATATTTTAGGCCTAGAGTATATCAAATGTCTACTAAAATTAAAAAGTAATATAAAACCTTTTACAATTTCTAGAGTGTGCGCTTCGTATAACTCTGAAAATATAGATAGTAATATATGTTCTGCAACAGCTATAAGAAGATCTTTAAAAGATTATAATAATTTATCTCTTATACATAATGTTGTTCCTAATGCTACATATAATATCTTAGATTCTAAATTAAGTGATAATTTTTCACCTATGTTTGATCACCAGTATTTCGATTTAATTAATTCGATAGTACTTAGAGATATAAATATTTTAAATACATACTTTGATGTTAACGAAGGAATAGAAAACAAAATATATCAAAATATATTTACCTCTAATTCCCTTAACGATTTACAATTATCCATAAAGTCAAAAAGGTATACTTTGACTAAAATCAAACGTACCCTTAATAATATTTTACTCGGTATAACTAAAGATGATATGAATAATGTCAAAAATATAAACCATATGCCTTATATAAGGGTTTTGGCTTTTAATGACAAAGGTCGTCAAATCTTAAAAGCTATAAAAACTAATTCTGACATAAACATTATTAATAAATTTTCAAATATTTCATTTAGCATGGATGATAATAAATTTAAAACATTAATTGATTATGATATAAAAGCTAGTAATATATACAATATGATTTACTATAAAAATAATAAACACTTATTAAAAGGACCTATGGATTATTATACAACTCCTATTTATATTAAAAGTAATACAAATACATAAAGTAAATAACTAGGATAAGCAGAGTAAATTTTCTTAACTATACTCTGCTTAATTATTATAAACTTAATAAATTTTTCCTGGATTTAATATGTTTTTAGGATCAAAAGCAGTTTTTATATTTTTTATTAATCCCATATACGACTCACTTTGAGATTCATGTAAATATCCTTTTTTCGCATATCCTATACCATGTTCTCCGGAAACCTGACCTCTAAGCTGTCTTGATTTTCTATACATATGATCAAAGCTTTCTTTTAATTTTACTTCCCATGTTTTACCATCCATATTATCTCTTAATGTATAAACATGTAGATTTCCATCTCCTGCATGGCCAAAGCTTTTTATTCTTACATTTAATTCTTTTTGAAGGTCATGAGTGTATCTTATAAACTCTGCAACCTTATCTCTAGGTACAACAACATCACATTCATCCATTTCTGTTGTAGATGCTTTTATAGCTTCTAAGAACGCTCCTCTAGCAGACCATATTGACTCATTTCTTTCTTGTGTATCTGATATAAATACATCATATGCTCCATTTTCCAAACAAAGGTGAGCAACATTTTCATATTCTTTTTCAATATCTTCTTTAGTATTTCCATCAAAAGTAAGTAATAAATATGCATCTGATGTATTATCTGGGAATTTCTTTCCTAAAAATTCTTCTGCTGCAAGTATTACATCTCTTTCCATAAATTCTATAGCTGTTGGTATTGATTTTGATTTTATTATTTTGGGTACAGTATCTATAGCCATAGATAAATCAGGGAAAGGTATTAATAAACTTATTGCTTTTTTAGGAAGAGGTAATAATTTTAATGTTGCTTTAGTAACTATTCCTAATGTTCCTTCTGAACCTACTATTAAATCTTTTATACTATATCCTGAACTATTTTTAACTACCTTACCACCTATATTTATTATTTCTCCATTTGGAAGAACAACTTCAAGTCCTCTTATATAATCTCTTGTTACACCATATTTAACGGCTCTCATCCCACCTGCATTAGTATTTATATTTCCTGCTATTGTAGCACTTTTTTCACCTGGATCTGGTGGATAAAACAAATCCCTTTCTTGAACATATTGACCAATTGTCATAAGTAGTACTCCTGGCTCTACTGTTAATGTTAAATTTTCTTCATCAAGCTCTAATATTTGATTCATTTTACTTAAATTTATCATTATACCACCATGGATAGCTACTGCTGCTCCTACCAATCCCGTACCTTGACCCCTTGGTGTTACTGGTATATTATTTTCATGAGCATACTTCATTATTTTAGATACTTGCTCCGTTTCGTATACACTTACAAGTACTTCTGGGTATTTTTCTACTCCACCTAATTCATCATGCGAAAAATCCTCACTTATATCTTCACCTACAACTACATTATCTTCACCACAAACACTTATTAAGAAATCTACATCATTTTTTTCAATTAATTTATACATATCCATCCCCCTACTCCTCTACAGTTAATGCAAATTCTAATTGCTTTTTCTCTATTTTTTCTATTAATTTAGGAACTATATCGTATATATCTCCTATTAACGCTAAATGTGAAACGTCAAATATCGGTGCTTTTTCATCTTTGTTTATAGATACTATGTAGTCTGAGCCTTGCATACCTGCTACAAATTGAACAGCTCCAGATACACCACAATTTATTACAAGTTTTGGTTTTACAGTTCTTCCACTAAGTCCTATTTGTTTTCTTGGGTCTATCCATCCAGACTCTATTAATGGTCTTGTTCCTGCTACTTGTGCACCCAATACATCCGCTAATTTATAAATCATATCCATATCTTCTTGTTTTTTGACTGCTCTACTTGCAACTACTATTACTTCAGCATCTTCTAATCCAACTTCCTTAGTTTTCGGTTTCGTACTTAAAACTTTTATTTTAGAATATAATTCTTCTTTCTTTATACTACATAAAGTAACTTTTCCAGTTGCATTTTCAACTTCTTCTGGTGCTGAGAATATTTTATATCTAACTGTAGCAAATTGAGGTCTATTATTTGGTGTATATATATGAGCCATTATATTTCCGCCAAATGCCGGTCTTATTTGATCTAAATCTGTATTTTCTTGTATATCTAGTATTGTACAATCTGCTGTAAGACCTGTTTTAAATCTTGCTGCAAGTCTAGGTGCAAGAGATCTTCCTAACGTAGTTCCACCAACTAACATTATTGTAGGTTTTACATTTTCTATAAAGTTTTCCACTGCCTTCGTATATGGTTCTATTCTAAAATTTTCAAATTCTATATCATCATATACAAATACTTCGTCTACTCCATAAGATAATAACTTATCACATTTATCTTTTATGTCTTTCCCTACAAATACACAGTAAACCGGATGATCTATTTTAGATGCCATTTCACGAGCTTTACCTATAAGTTCGTAAGTTATAGGATGTATATCACCTTCATGATGATCAACATATACAGTTATTCCCTTCCACTCATCTTTATTTATTTCTTTTCTAGCCTCTTCTATAAATTCAAATACGCCTTCCGGACCCTTTTTCACACATAACTTACACATTTTACATCCTGAATTTATTTCTAATTTATTGTTGATTACTTCTATTGCACCAAATGGACATATATCTATAGCTTCATTGAAATCTTTTACTCTTTCTTGATTTATAACTATTTTAGCCATTTTTTATTCCCCCTTACACTAACTTTAATTCTTTTAATTTGTTTACCACTATATCTGTTACTTCTTTTGCATTTCCTCTTAAAACTTCTTTATCATTATTAGAAGTAGGAGGGAATATTCTTAAAACTTGCGTTGGAGAACCATTCAATCCATAATTATTTTCATCTTGATCTTCAAAATCTTTCAAACTATACATTGGTATTTGTTTATCTTTAGTTTGTAATTTCAACTTAAATGAAGGAAGTCTTGGTTGAAAAATTCCTTTTTCAACTGTTATTAAGCATGGGTACTCAACTTCACAAACTTCTAATGTATTTGGCATATCAACTTCTACTACTATACTTTCACCTTTAACTTCTATTATTTTAGTTACATTCGTAACATGAGGTATATTTAAAAATTCAGCTATTTCTGGACCAACTTGAGCTGTATCACCATCAGTTGTTTGTTTTCCACAGATTATTAAATCAGTATTTCCCATTTTTTTAATTCCTTGGGACAATGTGTATGATGTAGCAAGTACGTCAGCACCAGCAAACTTTCTATCACTTACTATCGCACCTTCATCTACTCCCATCATAAAACTCTCTTCTATTATTTGCTTCGCTTGTGGAGGCCCCATAGTTATAACTTTTAAATTTGCCTCTTTTTCTTTCTTTATTCTTAAAGCTGTCTCTAATGCATATAAATCATATGGATTCATTTTAGAATCTATACCATCTCTTTTTAATACTCCTGTTTTTTCATCAACTTCTACTTCACTAGTTCCTGGAACTTGCTTAATACACGTTAAAATTTCCATGAATTTTCCCCCTTATCTATTTAACTATTACAGATACTCCATCAGGAATAACTACAATTTTTGAATCCTTACCTTTTATATTTAATGCCATTTGCAAAGCTTCATCAAAATTTGATGCATGTTTCATATGCATGTTTCTTATCATATCTGGGTCACATTGATCTGTAACCATTATTACTGTATATTTTTCTAGTATTCTAGCTAATATTTGAAATTCCCATTGATCTGGTACTGTTTCACCTCTACTAATATTTCTTACTCTTTCTAATACTTGTGTTGGAGAATTTGCATTAGCTATATTATCATAAAAAGATTGACCACCATGACCATCATTACATGCAGCAATCATTATTATTATTCCATCTTCATTACAAGTAGCTTCTGCTGCAGTCATACCTTTTACTGCTTGGTATACATTCTGATCTAATGGATACCCTCCATTAGTACTTACAACTATATCTACTTTGTGCGAATCTATCTTAGATAAATCTGTTACAAATTCACACCCTCTAGTATGTGCTTTTTCTACATCTCCAGCAAAAGAAGCTATAACTTTCTTATCTTGATCTATTACTACATTAACTATAAATGCTAGGTTAGCAGTTTTAGCTGCATATACCATATCTTCATGTATTGGATTGTTTTTTAAAGTTCCTGTCCTTGCATTCTTACTATCTATAAAATCACTACAGTGGTTATACATTATAGTTTTTGCTGATGCTATACCTGGAAGTATACTTTTCCTGCCTCCTGAAAAACCTGCAAAGAAGTGAGGTTCTATAAAACCTTCTGCTATTAGAAGGTCTGCTTCATACGCAAGTTTATTTAAATAAAAGTCTCCCCCTGATGGTAATACCCCAGCTTTAACCATTTGAGAATCATCTGTAGATATATGCATCACTATTTCTTCGTTACTTACTATTTCTTCACCCATTTTATAAACTAATTCTTCTCTTGTGCTAGGCCTATGAAATCCAGTTGCAACTAAAATTTTTATATTTATATTTGGGTTTGCTTCTCTTAATCTTCTTAAAATTATAGGCATTGTAACTTTACTAGGTACTGGTCTAGTATGATCACTTGTTATTATTACTACACTTTTCTTATTTTTTGCTAATTCTTCTAATCTAGATGAACCTATCGGATTATTCATAGATTCTTCTACTAATTCTTCTTGTGTTTTATTTACTATATAATCATGAGACTTTGATTGTAGTACTTTTGAAAAGTTTTTATCTGGAATGTCTAAAACCATTCCACTCTTTGAATAAGGTACAGTTAAAATAGGCATGATTTCCTCCCTAATATATTCATTTAATTAAAACGTAATAAATCTTCCAAAGTAAACTAGTATTCCTAGTATAATTACATATCCTAAACAAAACTTAACTGTTGAGCTAAATATCTTTCCTTCTTTTCCAATAAGGCCTGTCGCTGAAGTAGCTATTGCAATGCTCTGCGGTGAAATCATTTTCCCAGCTGTCGCACCCGCTGTGTTGGCTGCTGCTATCCAATAAGGATCTATTCCTAAAGATTTAGCTGCTTCTACTTGTAGCCCTCCAAATAAAATATTTGACGATGTATCACTACCTGTTACAAAAGTTCCTATTGCTCCTAGTAATGGTGATATTATTGGATATAATTCTCCTGTTATTGCACACAATCCAAAAGATATAGAACTTGTCATTCCACTATGAGACATAAGTTTTGATATTGCTACTATAGACATTATTGTTATAAATGATTTTGTTAATTGTTTTACTGTTCTTATAAATACATTTACCATTGTTGAAACTTTTAGTTTTTGAATTAAGCCAGCTATAAATGTAGCTATGATGATTACCATACCAGGTGTGTTTATCCATGTAAACGATGTAGGTGAAGTGCTTTCTCCACTATAAATTTGAATTTTACTGCTAAAGTTTGCTAAAAAATGATTTATTGATGGGACTAAAGGGCTAGCAACTAATATTAAAATACATAAAAGTATATATGGAAGCCATGCTAATAACCCTTCTTTTGCTGTAACTTTGTGTATTGCTAAAACATTTCCTTCTTGAGATTCTTTACTATCTAATCTGACAATATCTTCTTTACTTTTCATAACTTTTGCCATTACTATAGTAGCTAACATACTACATAAACTTCCTATAAGTGCAGGTAATTCTGCTCCTAAGTATTTAGCTATGAATACTTGAGGTATAGCAAAGGCTACTCCTGATACTAAAGTTATCCAAAATACTCCTTTTATTGCTTTAAAACTTTTCTTTGTAAGTATAACTAAGGCAAAAGGTATTATTATTATGAATGGCGCTAACTGAAGTGCTGTCAAATAACTTAAATGCATTACATCTAATCCTGTAACTGTAGCTAATGTAGTAACTGGTATACCTATTGCTCCAAATGCTGTAGGCACAGTATTTGCTATAAGGCATATTATAGCCGCAAATACCGGATTAAATCCAATTGAAGCAAGTATACTAGCTGGAATAGCAACCGCAGTTCCATAACCTGCTACAGCTTCTAAAAACCCTCCAAATCCCCATGCTAGTATAAGTACTTGGATTCTGTCATCAGTAGTTATACTAGATAACATTTTTTTCATTGTGTCCATACTCTTTGTTTCAACCGCTAAATTGTAAGTAAATAAAGCTGCAATTATAACTAAAAGTATTGGCCATAAAGCAATTGCAATTCCTTCTATAGACGATGTGACTGCATCTATAAGTGGCATCTTCCAGAATATAAGAGCTATTATGAACGTCAATATCGCAGTGAATAGACATGTTTTGTGTGCGGGTAATTTCATAATACCTAAAGATACTATTAGCCATATAATTGGTATTGTGGCTATTAAGAATAAGATATATTTATTCATCAAGTTTCCCCCTTTTAAATTTTTTATGATGGTCACTTGAATGATGGTCAGTGGTATTACCACTTATATTTTATATAGTATTAGGTATTAATATATATATCAACCATTGTTTGAAAATTAACAATTTTCTAACAATTTTACTTTGTATAACTTTTTCTTATAATATCCATATGCTCTTTCATTTTTTCATAAGCTCGTTCTGGATTTTTTTCTTTTATAGCTTCATATATCGCATTATGCTTTTCAAATAAAGCTTCTTCACTCCAATGTGTACTTATTATTTTTTCTCTCGCATCTTCTATAAACCCTTCAAATAATTTTGATGCCGTTATAAAAAGGCTTTCAATCAAATAATTTTTACTAATAGCCGCTAATTTATTGTGAAATTTTTGATCTAATAAAACTATAGCTTTATTATTATAAGTACTACCTGCTTCTTTTTTCATTTCATTTATTATACTCTTTAATTCCATACATTCTTTTTCTGTGGCTCTTGTAGCTGCAATTTTGACAGTTTGTAATTCTAAAACTTCTCTTAATTCTAATACGTTTTGCCAAGTACCATCATTTAATTTAAATATCATAGATAAAGGCTCTATTAGTGATTTTTCTATATTAGTACATATAAAATTACCTTCACCTTGTTTACTTTCAATTACTCCCATAGTCTCTAATACTCTAATAGCTTCTCTTATGGATGTTCTGCTAACTTTCATTTGTTCTGATAGTTCTCTTTCTGATGGTAACTTATCTCCTTTTTTAAGTTCTCCATTTAGTATTCTCTCTTGTATTTGCTCAATAATCTGCTCATAAACTTTTTTACTTGAAATACTATTAAACATTTGATTCCCCCCCTAATAAAACTTGTTGTCTATATATATTATATATCTTAATTTATTTTATTCATATCTATTTTATTAAGTTAATATAATTATCTTATACTATATATTTTGTTAGGTGATAATATGAAAAAAAGTAAATTGGTAATTTTTTTTATGCCTGTGTTCATTGTTCTATTTTTAATTTTAGGGATAATAATATTTCCTAATGAATCTATAGCATCTGCAAAAGAAGGTTTAAATATTTGGACTAACGTTTTAATTCCCTCTCTTTTGCCCTTTATAATCGGTGCTAACTTAATTGTAGATTTAAAAATAGTAGATTTAATAGGTTTTATAATAAATCCTGTTACAAGATTTATTTTCAATGTTTCAGGTAAAGGCGCTTTAGTTTTTGTAATATCAACAATTTCTGGTTACCCTGTTGGTGCTAAACTTGCTTCAGAGCTTAGAAGTAATGATCAAATATCTAAATCTGAAGCTCAAAGACTGGTATCCTTTTGTTCTACATCTGGTCCACTTTTTATAATTGGAGCAGTAGCAACCGGTATGTTTCAAAACTCATCCTTAGGTTATTTAATGATTACTTGCCATTATTTAGCTTCTATATCTGTTGGGTTATTTTTTAGAAACCACGGTAAAGAACTCATTCCAAGATCATCCCACTCACTAAGGGAAGATATTCAAAATGTAATAAACGCTAGATATTCTAATAATGAAGGTTTTTTTGTTTTATTTGGAAATGCTATTTTTAATGCTGTAAATACCTTACTTATGATAGGCGGTTTTGTAATTGTTTTTTCAGTTATTTTTAAAATTTTATCTTTATTCAAAATTATTTTTTTACTATCATACATATTATATATTCCTTTATCTTTATTTGGCGTTACAAAGGAACTTTGCTATGCCTTCATCAGTGGTTTATTTGAAATAACTATAGGTTGTAATAAAATTGCTGCTGTTATATCTACACCTGAAGTTCTAAGAGCTACTTTAGCTAGTTTCTTAATAGGCTTTAGTGGTTTATCTATATTAGCTCAGTGTTGCAACTTTTTAGCTAAAACAGATATAAATGTTGGTTTGTACATATTCAGCAAATTTTTACATGGTACTTTAGCAGGACTATTTACATTTTTATTATATCCACTATTTAAATCAACTATCTTAGTATCTAATTTTTCTAGCGCATATAATGTACTTTATAACAACTCAATTTGGAACTATTACATAGAAAACTACAAATTAATACTTCCTATATTAATAATAATTTACATATTAGTATCATTAATATTTCTAGAAAAAACAAGTTATAAAATAAAAAATCCTTCTTAAAATATTATATCTATTGATTTTTTTGAATCACATATACGAAAGTTGTATAAACCTGATAACTCATAAATCCTTAGTAATAAAAAAGAAAGCTAATGCTTTCTTTTTTATCTTTCTGGATTTAATTCTGCTCTATCTCTTGAAACTTCTTCTAATACACTTTTCAAATTATACTCAACACTTGAAAGTATATTATCTGCATACTCTATAGAACCTAATCTAATTTCATTTGCTACCCTTTCAGCTCTATCAATTATATCCTTTGCTTGCTGTTCTGCTTTTACTACTGGTTCACTTGCTTCTACATATGCTTTAATAACATCTTCAGAGTTTTTCTTTAACTCCTCTATATTATCATTATATTCTTCTCTTACTCTCTCAGCTTCTTTATTAGCTTGATCTACCAACTTTGCAGCCTCTTGTTTAGCATCATTTATTATTTTATGTCTTTCTTTATTGATCCAAGTAGCTTGTTTAACTTCCTCTGGTATCAATACTTTTATCTCACCTATAATTCCTAAAACTTCATTTTTGTCTATACCAGATTTTTGAGAAAAAGGTATTGAAGAAGCATTATTTATTATACTTTCTAATTCTTCAAATAACTCAATCATTTCTAAGTCTACATACATCTTTTACTTCCCCCTATTAGCTTTTCTTTTTAATTCTTCCAAAACAACCTTTGGTACTAGATTTTTTATATCTGCATCAAACTTTAATACTTCTTTAATTAAAGATGAGCTTATAAACGAGTACTTAGTAGCTGTTGGCAATATAATTGTTTCTATATTTGGATTTAATTCTTTGTTCATATGAGCCATCTGTAACTCATATTCAACATCAGCCCCACTTCTTACCCCTCTTACTAGAGTATCTATTCCATGTTCTTCACAATAATTTACTAAAAGCCCATCAAAACTCACTACCTTTGTATTATTCAAATGACTAGTACATTTCTTTATAAGCTCTACTCTTTCTTCAAAATTGAACATGCCCTTTTTATTCGGATTATAAAGTACCCCTATTTGTAATTCATCAAATATTTTTGACGATCTACAAATTATATCTAAATGTCCATTTGTTATTGGATCAAAACTACCTGCAAATATAGCCTTTCTTACTTTTTTTTCCATTTCGTCTTATGGCCTCCACTTTATATAATTCGCTTCGCTCATAACGTCAACGACTTCGTCCGTTACCTAAAATTCATTCATTCGCTCATTACTCAGAATTCACTTCTATTATACCACCAATGGCGCTGTCTGTTTCTGTAGCATCTATGAATTTCAAAACTATAATTTGTAAAATGTTAAAGTTGTGTTCCCATATTTTTTAGCTTTGGACTTTTCTAATCGCCCTATATTCTCAGGAAATTCATCTTTGCTATCATGTTCTATGACTATTATTCCATCTTCGTCTAATAAATCTGCATTATCTATTTTTTCTAAAGCGTCTATAAACATATTTTTATAATATGGTGGATCCATAAATATAACATCAAATTTACTTTTTTGGATTTTCAGTTTATTTATAGCATCTTTAAAGTCTAAGTTTAAAACTACGCTTTCATTTTCAACTCTTGCTTTTTTTATATTTGATTTTACTATTGCTATGCTTTCTTTGCTTATATCTACAAAAATACATTTTTTTGCTCCTCTAGATAAACACTCTATACCTAAAGATCCTGTCCCCGCAAATAAATCTAGGATATCACTTTCCATTATGTATGGATTTATAATATTAAATAAAGATTCTTTAACTCTATCAGTAGTAGGTCTTACATCTTCATTTTTAGGAGTATTTAACTTTAATCCTCTTACTTTTCCTGATATTACTCTCAACGTGTCTTCACCTCTTTGTATATTTTAACATAATTTCAAATTAATTTAACGAAATTTCTTTTACTGAGTACTCAAATTTATCTATAATTTCTTTTTTCAGCATTTTATTTTCAAAATTTTGTAATTTGTGATCTTCTGATACTATATATCTAGCTTCCTGCTGTGCTAATTTTAATATTTTTATATGTTTAAATATATTAGCTACTTTTAATTCTGGTAAACCATGTTGTCTTGTTCCAAAAAATTCTCCCGGTCCTCTTATTTCTAAGTCTTTTTCTGATATTTTAAATCCATCATTAGTTTCCTCCATTATAGACATTCTTTGTCTACAAACCTCTGACTTAGACGCATAGATTAATATACAGTACGATTTATGACTTCCTCTTCCAACTCTTCCCCTTAACTGATGAAGTTGTGCCAGTCCAAATCTTTCTGCATTTTCTATTATCATAAGAGTTGCATTAGGAACATTCACACCTACTTCTATAACGGTTGTAGATACTAATATGTCAATTTCTTTATTTTTAAAACTTTTCATTATAGCATCTTTTTCACTAGCTTTCATTTTTCCATGCAAAAGTCCTACTCTAAGATCACTAAAATATTCTAGCTTTAATTCTTCTACTAATTCTACTGCTGCTTTTGCTTCTATTGCTTCACTTTCCTCTACTAGGGGACACACTATATAAACTTGTCTACCCTTTTCAACTTCCTTTCTTACTAAAGAATTATAGGCTCTATCTCTTTTATCTTTATCAACTGAAATAGTTTCTATTGGTTGTCTTCCTGGTGGAAGTTCATCTATTATAGAGATATCTAAATCTCCATATAGTATTAATGCTAAAGTCCTTGGTATAGGTGTTGCTGTCATTACTAGTATATCTGGGTTCTCTCCTTTATCAGATAACTTACTCCTTTGTCTAACTCCAAATCTATGTTGTTCATCTGTTATTACTAATCCTAAATTATTAAATTCAACTTTGTCTTCAATCAAAGCATGAGTACCTATTAATATATCTATTTCTTTATTTTTAACTCTTTCTAATATCTTTT
The DNA here is from genome assembly GCF_035470145.1 of Romboutsia sp. Taxonomy (GTDB): domain Bacteria; phylum Bacillota; class Clostridia; order Peptostreptococcales; family Peptostreptococcaceae; genus Romboutsia_D. The sequence continues at coordinate 262 of NZ_DATIRC010000083.1, read as the reverse complement.
CTTTTTGTTTTTTAGTAAGACTACCTACTAATAGTCCAACATTTATACTAAAAGGTTGTAGAGTCTCTGTAAGCGATATATAATGTTGTTCTGCAAGTATTTCAGTTGGAGCCATTAGCGCACCCTGATAACCATTTAAAACACAATCTGCAAGTGCTAAAAGAGCTACAACAGTTTTACCAGACCCAACGTCTCCCTGTACTAAACGATTCATAGCTTTTTCAGATTCCATATCCTTAATAATTTCATTTAATGCTCTATC
>NZ_DATIRC010000082.1:0-2224 GCF_035470145.1 Romboutsia sp. | reverse complement strand
TAGTATTAAAACTATATTGTCTATGGTAGATGTATATAATCCTTTTTTATTTACTTCAAGTTTAGTTACCCATAGATTTTTTTCATTTTCTATATTTTCTTTAATTGTTGAATTATCATTTTCACCATTTATAAAAGCTAATTCACTTTCTACATTTTCTTGTGCATCAATGTAGCCAAATTCACTTTGAGCTATTTTTAAACTTTCTTGTCCTAAAATTTTTATAACATCTTTATCCTGTGATACAAGTTCTACCATGTTTTCAAAGGCTTTTTCTTCATTTAGATTTTTAAATTTATGATTTTTTACTAAGTCAAATGCATTGCATAGTTTATTACAACATGGATCTGTGCTATGGTGTGAGTATGCAAATAAACAATCTTCATATACTATAAGTCCACCATGAGATGTTCCTTCTTTATATGTGTATCTATTTTTATCTATTGTAGGTTCATATACATGTTTTAGATATTTTTCTATTACTTCATGGATGTTATATGTCTTGCAAAATGCTCCTATTATGCCTTGCTTTTGAAGTGGGTTTTGTTGTTTTTCTTTATCTATGTTTGTGATTTTATTTTTCCTATAAGACATTGGCCACAGGGTTTTATCTTTGTAGTCTGTGTATTTATTTAAGTATTTTTCTACATCTAAGTAATTTTCATCTATATGTATAAACTTAAACTGCCCATCTTTGCTAGTTGATGGAAAGTACATAAGTCTACATGGGTCGTATGTGCTATCATCAAAGTAATCTATTCCAAATTCAAAAGCTACTTTTCTTCCTATTGCTTCATATTCTATGGCATCAACTTTTCTACTTAGTGGTATTACTATTCTAAATCTTTCATTTTGATTGTTATGTTTGTGAGTGCTATACATTAGGGTATTAAATTCTGTGCTCATTTCTATAAATTCCATCATGCCACTATACCCATAGTCAACATCTAGTGTAAGTAATCTTCTATGCTTTACTGTTTTTTTACTTCTTTTCCCATCTATAAGGTAGCCCCCTACAAATCCTCCGACATCTTTTATGTTGTCTTGTTGCTCTTTTGGTAAATTTAAATAGTCATTATATGTTTCATTAGTATATTTAGTTTTGCTTAGTTTTTCTATAAGTTTTGTAAATGGTATTTCATAGTTTTTGTATGTTTTATCTTTTCTATTGTTGCAAATTGCTATATCTATCATGCCTATCCCCCGATAATCTATTTTTTGTAATAGTAACTTATTTGTGTATCTGCTTTTAGTTTTAATTTTTTAAGGTAATCTATATCTTTTTCCATAATTTCATTTATATGTTCTATTTTTATATCTTCATCAACCTGTAGTACAACTTCATCATGTACATGCATTATTATTTCATATCCATGTTTATCTAAGTCTAGCATTTTAGTTGCTAATATATCACGAGCTATTGCTTGTACTATGTTTTCTGTTAGTTTTCCTCCGTATGTGTATGTTTTTTCAAATTTCTTGGTAGTTTGGTTAATACTTTTATAGCTTAGTATTTCTCTGTTAAATTTGTTATCTATTTCTATTTGTGGTTTGTAATATGCAAGGCTTCTACCTGATGGTAGTTTTATAAATAGATAATCTTTGTCATATATAAATTCTATGTTGTTTACTTTTATATTGGTTTTGTATTTTAAAGTGTTTATACTTGCTTTTTCAACGCATTTCCAAAAGTTTGCTATATTACTATTAGAGCTTCTAAAGTTTTTGACTAGGTTTTCCATTTCCATATTACTTAGTCCCATTTGCTCTGCTCCCATTGTTTTGAGTGCATTTACTCCTCCTTGATAACCAAGTGCTAGTTCTGCTATTTTTCCTTTTTGGCGAAGTGGGCTATCTTTGGTTATTTTATCTATATCTACTTTGAACATTTTAGATGCACTTGCTTCGTAGATTTTTCCATGAGAATTAAACACATCTATCCTCCATTTTTCATTTGCAATGTATGCTAGTACCCTTGCTTCTATTGCACTAAAGTCTGATATTATTAGCTTTTTATTATGTGTTGATATAAATGCTGTTCTTATAAGGTTTGATAGTACATTTTGGGTGTTGTCATATAGTATTTTTAATAGTTCAAAGCTATCTTTTACATCATTTTCTTTTATTATATTTCTTATTAAGTCTATATTTTTTAAATTTGTTTGTGGTAGATTTTGAACTTGAACAAGTCTACCTGACCATCTTCCAGTTTTATTTGCTCCAT
>NZ_DATIRC010000081.1:0-3989 GCF_035470145.1 Romboutsia sp. | reverse complement strand
CTAAAGTGCCTATTAAAGTTATTTCTGAAAGAGTTGGTCATTCGAATATTAACACTACTCTTAATATATATGCACATGCACTTAAGGATATGGACTCTGAAGCGAGCAATAAAATTTCTGAAACTTTATTTAAATTAGGATAAATAGTATAATAGTAACAAAACGAACCTTTTATATGCCAATATAAGAGGTTTGTTTTGTTTCAAATGATCGATGCATCCTATTCGATACAGAACCTGTATTAAATGTATTTAAATAGATTTCATGAGATTTTATATATTTATCAATCGATAAGTTTAATTTAATTAAATTATGTAAACTGACATACATAAGTAAGATAAAAATACTTACAAGTTAAAAATAGAGTTATTAATTATATCTATAAGTTCAAAAGTATGTTCTAAATATGGAGTGTGCTTACCTTTGATAGTTTTAGATATACTATTTTGAAATTTAAATCTATGTGATGGTTAACTCCTATTGCATAATCTTCATCTCCAGTTATTATAAGAGCTAGAACTTTAATATCCTGGCTAGTATCACAGTAATTTATAAAATAGCTTTCATTATCAAACGCTCATTTAGACATATTGATATTTATCATACTATTATCAATAGTATTGATTTTAAGATAGTTTTCGTAAGTTTTATATTTTAGTATATAATATATATCTTTTTCAATAAGATTAAAGGAGTTCCTCGTCAGGCTCGCTTTAGATATTCTCCAGAAAAAACAAATCAATATATTGGATTTTAAGGCAGTTATAATTTTTATTCTAATACATATATCCAATTGAACAATAAAGCTATTTTGTATGCATTTAAATAGTTTTTATGACTAATATGCTTATTTAAAATATAATAATTAACTTTAATTAAGTTATGTAAACTTTTGTTTTTTTTAAATAGCTTCAATATAATTTTATCAATATTAGTTATAGGAAATTTGAGGATAATATTAAAGTTATATGGAAATAAGTTGAAATAGAATCTAAGAGAAACATAAAAAGATAGTAAATTTTAAAATTCACTATCTTTTTATGTCTATATTGTTTTTTCTATTTTAGTAAAAGCATAATTAAGTGCTGTTTCTAAATTACCGTTATTCTTTCCTCCACCTTGTGCAAGAGAAGGGCTTCCCCCTCCCCTACCATCAACTAATGTCATCGTATCTTTTAATAAATTATTCATATTGACATTTTTTAAATCTTTAGAAGATGCAAAGATTAAATTAACCTTATCTTGATACTTAACTCCAATTAGTGCTATAGTATTTTCTACTTCTGTTATTTTAGATGCAACCCTAGAGACATACTTTAAGTTTTCATCATTATAAGTTTTTATAACAACAGATATATCATTTACCTTAGAAGCAATATCTATCATATCTCTTATTTCATAGTTAGCTACTTCTTCCTCTAACTTTCTATTATCACTTAATGTAGTTTCTAACTTTTCATGTAAATTCTTTATACCTCTTATAGCTTCATCATCACCACACTTTAAGTATCTACATATATCAGTTAAACATAAATCTCTTTTTAAAGAGTAATCAACTGCTCTTTTCCCAGCTAAAAATTCTATTCTAGTAGCACTTTTATTTTTTTCCCATCTTTTTATCTTTATCATTCTAAGGTCTAATGTAGATTTAGGATGTACACCACAACAAGCATTAGAATCTAAATCTCCAATTTTTACAATTCTTATTTCATCAGCTGTATCTGGTAAATCTCTTCTTATCCAAATCTTTTTAAGTTCCTTTTTAGAAGGAGTTAATGTTTCTAATTCTATACTTTCACTTATTATTTCATTTGCATAATTTTCAGCTTGTCTTATTTGTTCTGATGTTAGTATCCCTTCTATATCAACAGTGCTTATTTCTTTACCCAAGTGAAAACCTACTGTATTTGCTTTGAATAAAGTATAAAAACATCCGGATAATACATGTTGTGCAAAATGTTGATGCATACCATCTTCTCTACGTTTCCAGTTTATAGCACATTTTACTTTATGTATTTTTATAGGTTTCTTTTCTACTATATGATATACTTTTTTATCTTTTTCATATACATTTATAACCTCATGTACGTCAATTTTACCTAAATCACAAAACTGTCCTCCTCCACCTGGGAAGAATGCTGTTTTATTAAGTAGTATATGAAACTTGTTATCTATTTCTAGTATTTCTTCTATTTCTGCAGTAAATTCTTTTATGTATTGATCACTATAATATAATTTTTCCATGTTTCCTCCTATGTTAATTGTTGGTCATAATTGTAATTTTACACTATTTGAGGATAATTATAAAGCTATTACAAATAAAAAGTTATCATTGGTTATATAGTTTTATCTGTTATACTATAGTTTATTGCAATAATAAAAATATTAAGTATTTCAGTCAAATCTGTAAATACACAAAACCTTGTATAAAGCTTTTTGATTTATATAATTAACTTTTATTGTATTTAACTTTAAAATATAAACTAAAATGGACTTTCTCCGGTTGAGGCGACTTTAAATAATTAAGTACGTATTATATAATATATTAAGCATACATTTTATAATTATCTTTAGCATATTTAATAGCATTGTCTATTAAATATGCTAATACCTATTCTATATAATTTGTTTTCCAAGAAAAATATAACTTAACTAAAAAAGAGAGCTAAGCAAGCTCTCTAAAAATTTCACGTTATTAATCTACTGCTTTAAATTTAAAACGAGTTTTCTTTCCTATATCTTCTGCTTTAGCTGCTAGTTTTAAATCATCATCTCTAACCCTAACATAATATCCATTAGGTGCTTTTATAGCATATTCTTTATTATCAACTTTATACAGAGTAAACTTAGTAGCATCGCTTTTTGAAGAATTTGCAATTAAAAAATTTTTATTATCAAGTTTAATATAATCTCCATCTTTCTGCTTTATTTTCACTTTATTGTTATCTAGCATAATCAAATAAAATATTCCATATTTATTAACCTTTTCTCCTGTAGCATAAAGATACTTATCTTCTCCAACTACAACCATAGTATCAGCATAAACTGACTTTATTTTAACCTCATAATCATAATCATCGTGGTCTCTATTTATGTCAATCCCCCCTTATATTAATGTCATCCATATATAATATGCAAACTAATTAAAAATGTTTAAAGAACTGTCTGAAAATTTCATTTAAAAAGAATATCAACTTAAAAATAATTAAGTTTTACTTATAATAGTGAATTTTATAATTTTACTATTATAATAGAAAAAGCCCTCATATTTAGAAGACTTTTTACTATAATTTTTATTGTTTAGTTTTTTAGATTTATAACTCATGTAAGAATAATCCACATCTAACCTTTGGTTCAAACCATGTTGATTTTGCAGGCATTATCTTTTTCTCATCTGCAACTTTTATCAATTCTTCTATACTAGTTGGATAAAGAGCAAAGGCTACTTTCATATCGTTATTAACTCTTTTTTCTAGTTCATTTAAACCTCTTATACCGCCTATAAAGTCAATTTTCTTATCTTCTCTAGGATTTTTTATTCCTAATATAGGGTTTATTATATTATCGTGAAGTATAGATACATCTAATGATTTCACTATATCTTTATTTTGTACCATATCTTCCTTTACATTTATCTCATACCACTTTCCACTTAAATACATACCTATTTTTCCTTTTTCATTAGGTTTGTATTTTCCATCTTCTATTTTTCTAACTTCAAATTTTTCCTTTATTTTATTAATAAAATCTTTATCTTCTAGTCCATTTAAATCTTTTACTACTCGATTATAATCTAGTATCATTAAATCTTTATCTGGTGCAATCATAGCTAAATAATAATTAAATTCTTCATCTCCACTATAATTAGGGTTTGCTTTTCTTCTTTCTTTAGCTATATTTTCTGCTGATGCACTTCTATGATGGCCATCAGCAATATAAAGATATGGTACTTTTTGAAATTCATATACTAAATTATCAATACTATTTTC
>NZ_DATIRC010000080.1:0-16827 GCF_035470145.1 Romboutsia sp. | reverse complement strand
GGCAAGAAAGATGAAATATGGGGACAGGTTCCTGTATTGTATGTGGTTTCTTCATTAGATAAAGATGCAATACTATTATATCTTTCAAATAAAATAGCAAAATACAAAATTCCAAAAGAAATTATTTATTTGGATGAACTTCCTAAAAATGCATCAGGTAAAATATTAAAAAAGAATTTAAAAGAGGTTGATTAAATGAAAGTTGAAAGAATAGAACTTTTCCATGTTAAAATACCACTTAATTTTACATTCAAAACATCACAAGCTACAGTAAAGCATAGAGAGACAATTATAGTAAAAGCAACTAATGAATATGGAAATAGTGGTTATGGTGAAGTAGTTTCATTTAATGAACCATTTTATACAAATGAAACACTGATGGATTCTAAGACTGTATTAATAAATGAATATATACCGAAGTTAATTAATAAAGATATTAAACATCCATTTGATATACACAAATATATTAATTTATCATATCCAATGGCTCTTGCAGGTTTGGAAAATGCTTTGGTAGATTTGTATTCTAAGAGGAATGGAAAATCTATTATGGATGTTGCATTTAATGAAGAAATTAATGATGAGATATATGCAGGAATTACATTAGGAGATATGGATATTTCAAGCCTTATTAAACAAATTGATAATTATCAAAAGGAAGGATATATTCGTTTTAAAATAAAGATTAAACCAAAAGACGGATTTATGAAGTTAAAGGCTATTAGAGAAAAATACCCTACTATTCAATTGTTAGCAGATGCAAACAAAAGTTATAAGGTTGAACAAATTGAAATATTAAAGAAGATGGATTCACTTGATTTACTGTGTATAGAAGAACCGCTAGATTCAATAGACTTTGCAGAATATCAAAAACTTCAAAAAGAGATGAAAACGCCAATTTGCTTGGATGAAAGTATCCAAACAATTGATGATTTAAAAACAGCAATTAAGTTAAAAGCTTTAAAAGTAGTAAATATAAAAGTAGGACGTATTGGTGGAATATATTATGCAAAGCAAATGATTGAATTATGCAGAAAAAATAATATTAAATACTGGATAGGAAGTATGCTAGAAAGTGGTATTTCTAAAATACTACATGTTCATTTAGCAAGTTTAAAAGACACATATATTCCAGGCGATTTATCATCATCAAGGCGTTACTTTAAAAAAGACTTAATTAAACCAGAAATAGTAGCTGAAAGTGGAATTATAAAAGTACCAAAGGGCTGTGGACTAGGTGTAGTAATTGATGAAAACATATTAAATAACTTTACCATTGATTACATCAAAATAGGTGGTGAATAAAATGAATTTAATTGAAGGGTTAAATATTGAATATATTCGTGTATATGATAATGAACTTCAAGCTAAAATGAATTTAACAGATTTTCATGATCAAACATTTGGCTACTTGCATGGAGGTGCAACAATTTCATTTGGAGAAACTGTTGCAGGCTATGCTTCAAATCAAAAGATAAAAGAAGATCAAGTAGCAGTTGGCCAAACAATAACTACAAATCATTTGAAAGCAAAAAAAATAGAAGGCTATATTATTGCAAAAGGAAAGCTTATGCATAAGGGAGCAACATCCCATGTTTGGAGTATTGAAATGTTTGATGAAAACAATGTGTTAATTTCATATATGACAGTGACAAATGCTATTACTGATTTGAATAAAGTATAGCACCTTAAGTGAGCAGAGGTGAGAGAATGACTGTTAAGTCAATAATAAAACTTATGGATATAAAAACTCTTGTTGCAGGGGGTATCCCTGTATTATTAGGATCAATTTATTCATGGTATGCTTTTGGACAAATTAATTTTGTCTATCTTATATTATTACTAGTTGCTATGATACTGATTCAAAGTGCGACTAATATGATTAATGATTATTTTGATTATAAACGTGGAGCAGATAGCAAAGAAAGAAGAGATGAAAAGGCTCTAGTAAGTGGTGAGAGTACTCCGAAACAAGTTTTGTTTATTATATTTATATATCAATTTATTGCATGTATAATCGGAGTTTTTATAGCTAGCCAAACAAGCTATGTTATTTTACTAATTGCTTTTATTGGAGGTATGATTTCAATTTTATATGCTTTTGGACCTTTACCTATTTCATATACACCATTAGGTGAAATTGTATCTGGAGCAACTATGGGGATCGGTATAACAACAACGGTGATATATATTCATTCTGGTGTATTTAATTTAAGTACAGTGTTAGTAGCTATTCCGACCTCTGTATTTATTGGAACTATATTACTATCTAATAACTTAAGTGATTTAGAAGAGGATAGAGAAGCTGGTAGAAAGACGCTACCAATACTTATAGGAGTTAAAAGATCTGAGAAATTATGGATATTTAATGTAATAATGTTACTTGTATTAACAATTGTTTTAATGTTAATAAATATTTATCCTATTGCTGTATTATTATCTGCTATTTTACTATTTCCTCATAATTCAATTTCAAAGTTCTTGTCATATGATAAGAACATTCATACAAAAGGAAGAACAATGGGACTTATAGGTAAGGTTGGATTAAAATATCACTTATCTGTAATTACTGGATTATTAATATCAATTGTGTTTAAGGCAGGTGTCTAAGAACAAATGAATAAAGAAAAAAAAGTATATGAAACGTTCCAGAACATTTCGAAAGATTATGATAAATTAAACGATATTATTAGCTTTAATATGCACAAAAGGTGGAAGAGAGACACTATAAAACAGCTGAATATTTTAGAAAACTCGAAGATATTAGATGTATGTTGTGGTACTGGTGATTTTAGCATTATGATATCTTTAGAAACTGATAAAAAAATAAAAGTTATGGGGTTAGATTTTTCAGAGAATATGTTATCGGTCGCAAGAAAGAAAAAAGAAGAACTTAAATTAGAGAGTGTTGAGTTTGTCCATGGGAATGCCATGGCGCTGCCTTTTGGAGATAATACTTTTGATAATGTAACTGTAGGTTTTGGACTGAGAAATACACCTGATTATGAGAGGGCTATTAGTGAAATGATGCGCGTTGTAAAGCCTGGTGGAAAAGTTGCATGTCTAGAGACATCACAGCCTACACTGCCGATTTATAAACAATTATACTGGCTTTACTTTAAACATATAATGCCGAGAATTGGACAGTTATTTTCAAAACATAGAAAAGAGTACCAGTGGCTAAATGATTCTACTGAACAATTCTTAAGTAAGGAACAATTAAAAGATTTATTTTTAAAAGTTGGTTTTAAAAATGTAAAAGTAAAATCTTATGTAGGAGGTTGTGCAGCCTTACATATAGGAGTAAAGCATGAGTAATAGGAGGCGAAAAATATGGTATTTAATATTGGGATATCTGAAATTATTATAATTTCAATAGCTGCATATTTAATTTTAGGGCCTAAGAAAATTCCTGAAATAGGTAAAAAAGCAGGTGAAGCAGTGAAAAAAATATCTAAAGAAACAGAAGGAATTAACAAGGAAATACAAGAAATCAAAGAAGCTGTAACAAAATAATAAGTTATAAGAAGTAGGTGAATAATATGACAAATCATGAACAAATATGGATGGACCATTTAACAGAACTGCGCAAACGATGTATTAGAGTTTTAATCTTTTTTGTTGTTGCACTAGTTTTTGCTTTTTATTTTGTTCCTAAAATTATTGATTTTATTACATTAACATCTACATTAGTAGATGTGGATTTGAATGTATTTAACATTACAGATCCTCTATTGTTACATCTTAAAATTGCATCAATTGTGGCTTTTATTGCTTCTTTTCCATATATTATTATAGAATTATGGTTATTTATTCGACCAGGATTAACAAAAGATGAAAGAAGATTTGTATATAAATATATTCCAATGATTTTCATTCTTTTTATTTTAGGAATAGCATTTTCTTATTTTATCCTTGTTCCATATTATATTAGATTTTCCCAAGGACTTGCAGGAAACGTTGATTTGAATATTGTTATGGGTGCTAACACATATATTGATTTTTTAAGTAAAATGTTGTTGTATTTTGGACTCATTTTTCAATTTCCTGTTTTAGTTTTTATTCTTTCATATATTGGGATTGTAAGTTCGCAATTGCTAAAAGTTATTCGTAAATATGCTTATTTTGGATTGTTAATTGTTTGTGCATTTATAACTCCACCAGATCCAATATCAATGGGTATTGCTTTAGTTCCCTTAGCATTTCTTTATGAATTTAGTATGTTGTTATGTAAAGTTAATGAGAGCAAAAAAAGAAAGAAACTAAAAACTAGCTAAATATTTAGCTAGTTTTTAGTTTTTTTAATCTATTTTTTATAAATACATCAAAATACTCATCGTCAGAATTTTTAATCAACTCATGCAGCATTAATGCTTTATTGTACCATATTGTAAATTCTTTATCATTATTCAAGTGGTCAAACAATTCACTTTTTAAAAAATATAGTTCTCTTAAATAGCTATAGGTATTATATTTTTTACAATAATCGATAGTAGCATTAAGGTACAGAGATGCTTCCTTAAAATTTGATGTATCAAGGCAAGCTGCAATTAAAAATATATAAAAGGCTGGAAAGAGCACGCGAGTATGAAGAAATTGAATGTTATCTAAATATTTTTCTATGTTCTTTAAGTAGGCATACGCTTTTTCTTGTTGATCACTTAATAAAAGAAAACAACCATAAGAAAACAGTAGCATGAATTCTATATCAGTAGGATTGCTACCTTCTATATAAGTAGGAGCCAATATATTTTTAACTTCATCCATTCCCCAGTGATAATTTTCATTTAAAAAGGTAGTACTAATGCATTTAAAAGTTTCAATGATTTGCATATCATGAATGGATCTAATATCAAGTTCTTTTTCTTTTTTGATTATTAATTTATAAATATTTTTAAAATTGTGTTTCTCAATATCAGTAAATATTTGGTCTAACAGGTCCTTAACTTGTAAGGATGTAGGAGATTCAATGGCTCTAAACAAATATTCTGGTGTAATTCCTAACTTGTTTGTTATTTGTCTCAATATAACTGAAGTTGGGCAGCGTTCTCCGTTTTCTATGCGAGTAATGTATGAAATAGAACAAATACCATCTGCAAGTTGAGATTTTGTCATATTATTCTTTTCACGTAACTCTTTAATATACGGGCCTATTTTTATATAATAATTTATCCCTTCCATGTTCCCCCCTGATGAAATAGTATTCTTAAAGATATATTTCGACATAAGACTATAGGTATATTTTAATATATGTATATATATATGTAAATACAAAATAGTAGAAATATTCTAAACTAAAAAGCAAGAAACATAATACTACAAAGCTTTGTAGAAGAATAGTTTAAATTCATCTTTATAGGTTTGACAGTAGTCAAACCTAATTGTATTAAAAGGCTATATTCAATAAAATGATAGACAAGAAAACTTTAGCATTATATTAACAAATTAGCACAATAACTACATAAGAGTCATTTATGTCTTTTTATGTTACTTTTAAAAAATCAACATGATAATGATTAGAGGAGGTGAATGCATGTTTGGAAGATTAGGTGGTACAGAAATATTAGTTATTTTAGTAGTTGGATTTTTATTCTTTGGTCCTAAAAAATTACCTGAAATAGGGAAATCGTTTGGAGATACAATAAGAGAATTTAAAAAATCAGCAAACGATGAAACAAAAGAAACTATTCAAATAGAAGATAGTAAATAAAATTAGAGGGGGAATAGGGACATGAATCGTCGAGAATTTTTAAAGGTTGCTGGAGTCACTACTGCAGTAACAGGAACAGCACTTGCAACGAAACAAAAGAAATCTTTTGCTTTAGAGATAGGAAAAGAACAAGATGACTATCCATATGAGGTAACTGAAGATTGTAAAGGATTTAGTGCCAAAGATATCATGTTTATGCGTGGATTTTGGGACAATGACCCTTATGATGATGAATATATTAAAAAAACATATAAATTGCAAACACCTGTTGAAACAGCAGTTACTTTTGCTGGGTTACATCATGGATTCATACAAAAAAAAGTTCATGACCCAAATAAAAAAGGATTTAGATTTATGGATAATGCATTATCATTAGGAGCATGGAGTGTTGATAATAATTTTGCAACAAATAGTGAATTTGGTGTTGGGAATGCACTGGTTCAAACACATCCAATTAATCCTATGACAGGTGAAAAAATGAAAGATACGCCTGTTTTTGTTCCAGGTTTATATTCTTGGGATAACTCAAAAGTGGATAACATGTTAGCCATGGGTAAACCACAGGAGAAGTTTAAGGATGCAAAAGATGCAGCAAAACATGTTAAAAAGGCAGCAAAATTTTTAGGAGCAGACTTAGTTGGAATTGCACCATATAATGAAAGAACAAAGAGATGGACCTATACAGAGTGGCCAACTCCAAGTGTAAGACCTGAGCCATATACCATGCCTGATGGTTTGAAAATGTTTATGCCATTTGATCCATTTAAAGCGGGGAAAGGTGAATTTAAAACTTTTGGTGTTTCAACAGTAAAGGCTGATTTTAAAGGTGTTGCTGGATTTGAACCAAAATCAATCATTGTTTTAGCATTTGAGCAAGATTATGATGCTTTTAAAGCTACACCAACTCCAATTTCAGATGCCGCCGCGGCAAAGGAATATTCTCGTATGGCAGAAGCATCATGTAAAATAGCTGAATTCTTAAGGCATATGGGATATAAAGCCATTCCATGTGGAAATGATACGTCAATATCAGTACCATTAGCAATTGAAGCAGGCTTAGGAGAAAGCAGCCGAATGGGTATGATAGTTACGCAAAAGTATGGGCCTCGTGTTCGTTTAGCAAAAATATATACAGATTTAGAGATTCAACCAGATAAACCAATTACATTTGGAGTAAAAGAGTTCTGTAATGTTTGCATGAAGTGTGCGGATGCTTGTCCTGGTAGAGCGATTTGTCATGAACCAGCACGAGTAATTAAAGAAGGGATGGAATTTGATACAGGTAAAGTTACTAAATCAACAATGACAGGGGTTGAAAAATGGTTTGTTAATGGAGAAAGATGTCTGTCATTTTGGTCATATAATGAAGCTGCTTGCGGTACATGCGTATCAGTTTGTCCATATAATAAGATAGATGAGTGGCATCATGATTTATCAAAATTAATGACATTAACACCATTTAAACCATTATTACGTTCACTTGATGAAATGTTTGGATACGGTGGACCAATAGAACCAGATGTACGATTAGAATCAAAATATTTAACAGATGCTGTAGATGATTTCTGGGGTAAACTTTAATAAGGAGGGTGAAATAAGATGCATGTATTAGTTAGTTTATTTAAATGGTTATTTACGTTACATCAATTAGTATGGTTTGTAGCTGGAGGTTTGTCATTTTCTGTAATAACATATTTTTATATGAAATTTAAACAGGATAATAAGTGTGACAAATTAAGCTTTACATTCATTGTATTATCAGCTTTAACATTTGATTTTACAATATTATGGACATATGACTCATATATAGAAAATGAAGTTAGAGCAGCTAACATGGGATTATTAGTATTTGGAGGATTGGTAGTAGTATTTGCTATCATTGCATATCGCCTTATAGCGAAAAAAAATAATAGTGAGGTTGAGGTTACAGATTAAATAAAAGGGCATTCATTGCCCTTTTATTTGTATTTTGAAGTGGTTGAATTTTTATTCTTTGGTCCTAAACAGTTACATTTATTTTACTTAATCTATCTTGGATAAACTCATTGAAAAATTCATTATCAGAATCTTTAATCATATCATGTAGAATTAATGATTTATTATACCATATTTTAAAATCCTTTTCTTTTTTTAAACGATAATATAATTCACCTTTTATAAAATATAATTCTCGTAAATAACTATAGGTATTATTTTTTTTACAGTAATCAATAGCAGTATCAAGATATAAAGATGATTCTTCTAAATTAGATGTATCAAAACAAGCTGTAATTAAAATCATATAAAATGCTGGAAAGATAGCACGAGTATGAAGAAACTTTATATTATCCATATATTTCTTTATATTAAGTAAGTGAATATATGCTTGTTCTTCTTGGTTATTTAATAAAAGGAAATAACCATACATAAGCATCAGTAGAAATTCTATATCAGTAGGATTACATCCTTTGGTATAAGTAAGATCTAGAATATATTCAAGTTCATTAATTCCTAATTGATAATTTTTACTTAAAACGGTCTCACTGAGACATTTAAAAGTTTTGAAGATCTGCATGTCATGAATTGATGTTTCATTAAGTTTTTCTTTTTCTTCATTTATTAATTTATAAATATTATTAAAATCATGTCTTTCAATATAAATAAATATTTGGTCTAATAGTTCTTGCGAACGTAATGATGCAGGCGATTCAATTGCTCTAAATAAATATTCTGGCGTAATGCCTAATTTATTTGTTAGTTGCCTTAATATAACTGAACTTGGACAACGATTTCCGTTTTCTATTCGAGTAATATATGAAACAGAACAAATGCCATTTGCAAGTTGAGATCTTGTCATATTATTCTTTTTACGCAGCTCTTTAAGATATGGTCCTACCTTTATATAATAATTTGTGTTTTCCATTTTATCCTCCTTATAACATAGAGCTGAAAAAGTCTATATTTTAATATAATTCTGCATGTATTTATTCATAACTACATTATAATACAAAATTGAGAATTGTGACAATAGTCAAAGGATGTGACAATAGTCACTTATTAGTGACTATTGTCGATTAGTGAGATTATAATAAATTATAGTTAATGTTATTTGATTAACAAGGATCAAAAGGAACTATACGTGCACGAATTATAAAGAAAGTGTTTGATGATTTACCAACATATTGTTTATTATTAACAAACATATTTTAGAGCATTCATTGGAGGTAATTATGAGAAAAAAATGGACTATTCGTGAAATATATTTAGCATTTTTAGCTATTTCACTATTAATATTTGGTGGTTATTCAATGTTTTTTAATCATGAAGCAGTTGACTATTCATCAATAATATATAAAGTCAATCCTGATATTGTTAAAACCGAGAAAATAAATAAATCACCATTGACTTTTAAAGTATATACAAAAGATAATGCTGATAAATTCTATTTTGTAACTTTTACAGAAGCAGTTGGATATCAATCAACTATTGAAGTTATGACTATGATTAATACAGAAGGAAACATAGAACAAGTAGAAGTTATAAAAGAAGGGGAAACACCAGCTTTCTTTGATAAAGTTAAAGCAGCTAAATATAATGAGAAATTTACTGGATTAACAATCTTTGATCCAATTTATATTGATAATGCCAAAGGTTATGCAGGAAGTAGTGAAGGAATAGATACAAATAATAAAGTCGACGGTGTTAGTGGCGCAACAATTTCATCTGCTGCTATAACAAAAGCTGTAAATGATGGAACAGTAGTAGTTGCTGATAAATACTTTGATGAAAACGTTATTAATCCTTTTTGTAAATTTAAATTTGGATTAAATGAATTAGCACTATTGCTTATTTACATAATTGCTGCTTTAAGCGTTTATATTAAGTCGATTACTAAGTATCGTAAGTGGATTTTATTATATACAGCAATTGTAATAGGTTTCTATTTTAATAAGTTTGCAACATTTGGAATGATTTACTCATTCTTAAGTGGAAGTTGGCCAGCAATAAACAATATTTCATGGTATTTATTAATTATAGGTACAATAGGACTTATTTTATTTACAGGTAGAAATTTATACTGTCAGTGGATTTGTCCATTTGGGGCAACACAAGAAGCTATATTGAAATTTGGAGGATTAAAACAAATTAAGTTAGATGCTAAGCTTGTAAAATTATTTAGACTAATACCACCAACATTAGCTTACTTAGCATTAATGATTGTATTTTATACTAATGAAACGCAATCATTAGCATATGATCCATTTGGAGCAATATTTAATTTAACAGCTTTACCAATTATGTGGATGAGCTTACCAATTCTTATCTTTATCAGTTTATTTCAATATCGTTTTTATTGCACTTATTTTTGTCCAATAGGATTAATATTTAATTTAATAACTAAATTGAGAAATGGGGTAGTTAAATTATGGAAAAACGAGAAAGTAAAAGCATAGTAGCGAAAGATATAGTTTTAAGTTTATTAATTTTATTAATAATGATATTCCAAATTATATTAATATTACAAAATTCAGGTTTTATATCATATTAGAGGAGGTGACATAATGTTTGGAAGATTAGGTGGTACAGAAATAATGGTTATATTAGCTGTTGGATTCTTATTCTTTGGTCCTAAAAAGTTACCTGAGATAGGAAAATCTTTTGGAGAGACAATACGTGAATTTAAAAAATCAGCAAAAGAAGCTGAAAATGAAGTAAAAGAAGCTATTGAAACAGAAGGAAGTAAATAATTCAGTATTATAACTAATTAAAGACTAGAGGAGGCATATTAATGAATAGACGTGAATTTTTAAAAGTTACAGGAGTTACAACTGCAGTAACAGGGGCTGCACTTGCTTCAAGCTCTAAGAAATCATTTGCAGTGGAACTTGGAAAAGAACATGATCAATTTCCATTAGAAATAACGAAAGATTTCAAAGGTTTTAATCAGAAAAACCACGTTTTTTTCCGTACTTTTTGGGATAAAGAACCGGTTGATAAGTATATATCAGACAGATTTGGACATAAGACATTTACTGAACCAGGGATGATCTTTAATGCTGTTCATGAAGGCATTATAGAAGGTACAAATGCAGGTAAAGCGGGTTTTAGACCAATTGATTCAGCTTTAGATAAAGCAGCGTGGAGTGTAAATAAGAATTTTGCTACGAATAGTGAAACGGGTATTCGTAACACCTTAATTCAAACACATCCAATTAATCCACAGACAGGTGAAAAAATGAAAGACATGCCTGTTTTTGTTGAAAGTTTATATTCTTGGAATAATTCCAAGGTAGATGCTATGTTAGCACATGGTAAGGAGTCATATAAATTCAAAGATTCAAAGGAAGCATCAAAACATATTAAAAAGGCAGCGAAATTTTTAGGAGCTGACTTAGTAGGGATTACACCATATAATGAAAATACAAAGAGATGGACATATACAGAGTGGGCAGTTCCAAATGTAAAACCATTTACTATGCCTGATGGAACAGTAGAATATATGCCATTTGATCCGTTTAAATTTGAAAAAGGTGAATATGAAACATTTGGAGTTAAAACAGTGAAGCCTGATTTTAAACGTGAAGCAGGGTTTGAACCAAAATCAGTAATCGTTTTAGCATTTGAAATGGATTATGATGGAATGAAAACAGCACCAACATTAGTATCTAGTTCAGCTGCTGGACTCAAATATTCAAATATGGCAGAAACAGCACATAAAGTAGCTGAGTTCTTAAGAAACTTAGGTTATAAAGCAGCTCCGTGTGGAAATGATACAGCTTTATCAGTTCCTCTTGCAATTGAAGCTGGTTTAGGTGAAGGAAGTCGTATGGGAATGATAGTTACAGAAAAGTATGGACCTCGTGTACGTTTAGCTAAAGTCTATACGGATTTAGAAATTCAACCAGATAAACCAATTACATTTGGAGTTAAAGAATTTTGTAATGTTTGTATGAAGTGTGCGGATGCCTGTCCTTCTAAAGCTATTTGTCATGAACCAGCACAGGTAATTAAAGAAGGTATGGAATTTGATACGGGTAAAATTACTAAATCAACAATGCTAGGTGTTGAAAAGTGGTTTGTTAATGGTGAAAGATGTGTGTCATTTTGGGCATATAATGGTGGAGATTGTGGTACATGTATTGCAGTTTGTCCATACAATAAGATTAATGAGTGGCACCATGATTTATCAAAATTAATGACCCTAACGCCATTTAAACCATTACTGCGTTCAATGGATGAGATGTTTGGATATGGTGGTCCAATAGAGCCTGAGGTACGTTTAGAGTCACAATACTTAAAAGATGCCATAGATGATTTCTGGAATAAAATTCAATAGGGGGAAATATTATGCATATAATAGTTAGTTTATTTAAATGGTTATTTACACTACATCAATTGGCATGGTTTATAACTGGTGGTTTGATGTTTGGTTCACTAACATATTTTCATATGAAATTAAAACAGGATAATAAAGTTAATAAACTGAATTTTACATTTATATTATTATCAGTATGTACATTTGCATTTACAATATTATGGACATATGATTCATATGTAGAAAATGAAGTTAGAGCTGCTAATATGGGATTATTAGTATTTGGAGGGTTAGCGGTAGTTTTTGCTATACTTGGATATAGATTTACACAGAAAAATAATGAAAGCAAAGTTGAGATAGAAGGGCAATAATGGCCCTTTTATCTTTTATTATATAAATATTAGAAAAGGTGATAACATGAATGTTCAACTGGGTAAATATAAAGGACTTGGTTTAAGCCGTCCCAACATAATTGTAAAAGATGAAGAAATTAATGATTATATTAATAAAATAAGAGAGCAATATAAAGTAGAAGTTGAAAAAGAAGGTTATATTGAAAATGGTGATTATATTGCCATAGATTATGATGGATATTATGAGGGTGAACATATTCCTCAGATAAGTAGAAACAATTATCATTCACGAATTGGACAAGGGTTCTTCTTAGATAAATTTGAGAATAATTTATTAGGAAAGAGAAGTGGAGATAAAGTTAAATTCGACCTCGTATTACCAGATGACTACGAATTAAAGTATCTTCGAAGTGAGACTGTTCAATTTGGAGTAAAAATATTATCAGTTAAGAATCAAATGATACCTGAATTAAATGATGATGTAGTAGGAAGATTTAAAATTGAAGGAATAAATACCATAGGGGAATTAAGAGAATATGTAAAAGAGAAAATATATTATCAAAAGATAATGGTTGAAAGTGCTAACATTATTAATGAAATAATGAATCATGTTATAGAAAATTCAAAAGTTGAGTTAAAAAATGAAGAAATTGAGAGTCTTGAATGCGAAATACTTGAAGATTTTAAAAAAGAACTTAAAAAGAGAAATGTAAATTTAGAAATATATTTATCATATACGAAAAAAACAGAAGAAGAAGTACTTAAGCAATGTGAGTTAGAAGCAAAGACATATTTAACAGAAAAAGCTATAATAGAAAAAATAGCACAAATAGAGAATATTACTTTAAATGATGAAGAAATAGATTCTCATAATCAGTTATTGTATCAAAAGGTCATTCATTTTCTTTTAAGAGAAAATACAAAATAATATTATAAATTATTAAATTAAAACTAGCTAAATATTTAGCTAGTTTTTAGTTGTTTTAATCTACTTTCCATAAATGTATCAAAATACTCATCGTCAGAATTTTTAATTAACTCATGTAGACTTAATGCTTTATCAAGCCATACTTTAAATTCTATTTCTTCTTTTAAGCGGTAGTGTAATTCACTTTTTAAAAAATATAATTCTCGTAAAAAATTATAGGTATTGTTTTTTTTGCAGTAATCAATAGCATAGTTAAGATATTCAAATGACTCATTAAAATTTAATGTATCAAGACAAGCTGAAATTAAAAACATATAAAAGGCAGGGAAGATAACTCGAGTATGAAGAAAGTTAATATTATCTATATATATTTTTATATTAGTTAGATGAGTATATGCTTCTTTCTTTTGGTTATTTAATGAGAGAAAGAAACCATAAACAAACATTAGTATAAATTCTATATCAGTAGGATTACTTCCTTTAGCATAAGTGAGCTCTAATATATTTTTAACTTCATTCATTCCACGTTGATAATTTTGACTGAGCATGGTTACACTAAGACATTTAAAAGTTTTAATAATCTGAGTATCATGAATTGATGTTATACAAAGTTCTTTTTCTTTTTCATTTATTAATTTATAAATATTTTTAAAATCATGTCTTTCAATATAAAGAAATATTTGGTCTAATAGTTCCTTAACATGTAAAGATGTAGGGGACTCAATTGCTCTAAATAAATATTCTGGGGTAATGCCTAATTTAGTTGTTATTTGTCTTAATATAACTGAAGTAGGACAACGATCCCCGTTTTCTATTAGAGTAATGTATGAACGAGAACAAATACCATCTGCAAGCTGTTTTTTTGTCATATTATTTTTTTCACGCATCTCTTTAATATAAGAGCCTATATTTATATAGTAATTTGTAAATTCCACCTCACATCCTCCTTTTAATATAACATTTTTAACTTTTTTTGCTATATTCCTACATTATAATGGAGGAATAAGAAAGTTTACAATAGTAAAAAGTGTGACAATAGTAAATTTGAATAACAATAGTAAACAATTATTGTATAAGAAGATTAAAGTAGATAAAATTGTAGACAAGAGTGATTTGGTATTATTTTAACAACTAAAAAGATTAAATGGAGATGAATCCATGTGAAATTTTAAAGGTTAATGAATCTACTATCTTAACAATATAGTATTTTAAACTATATAAATATTAGAAAATATAGGGATTAGATCATATTTGAGGAGATGGTATAATGTTTGGAAGATTAGGGGGGACTGAATTACTGGTTATTTTAGTAGTTGGATTTTTAATATTTGGTCCGAAAAAATTACCTGAGATAGGAAAAAAATTTGGAGAAACAATACGTGAATTTAAAAAATCAGTAAAGGAAGTTGAAGTTATAGAAGCTACTAAAGAATAGAACAAAATCATTATAATAAATAACTAATAGAGGGGGAATATAAATGAATCGTCGTGAATTTTTAAAAGTAGCTGGAGTTACAACTGCAGTGACAGGGGCTGCTCTTGCAACAAAACCGGAGAAAACGTTCGCAGTAGAACTTGGAAAGGAACATGATCAGTTTCCGAATAAAGTATCTAAAGATGTCAATAGATTTAGTCAGCAAAATCATGTATTTTTTCGTGCATTTTGGGACAAGGAACCAATTGATGAGTTTATATCAGATAGATTTGGATATAATTCATTTACTGAAGTTGGGTTAATCTTTGTAAGTCAGCATGAGGGAATTAAAGAAGGTAGAAATGCAGGGAAATTAGGCTTTAGGCAAGTTGATAAAGCTTTAGAACTATCATCCTGGAGTGTAAATGACCATTTTGCTTCGAATAGTCAATTAGGTGTTCGTAATTCTTTAATTCAAACACATCCAGTTAATCCAGAGACAGGTGAAAAAATAAAAGATATGCCTGTTTTAGTTCCTGGTTTATTTTCTTGGGATAACTCAAAAGTGGATAAAAAATTAGGAATGGCTAAAACACAATATAAATTCAAAGATGCAAAGGATTCTGCACAATATGTTAAAAAGGCTGCAAAGCATTTAGGAGCAGATTTAGTCGGAATTGCACCATATAATGAAAGTACAAATAGATGGACATATGAAGAGTGGGCAGTTCCAAATGTAAAACCATTTACAATGGCAGATGGAACAGTAGAATATTTGCCATTTGATCCATTTAAATTTGAAAAAGGTGAATATGAGACATTTGGGGTTAAAACAGTAAAGTCTGACTTCAAACGTGAAGCAGGATTTGAACCAAAATCAGTAATTGTTTTAGCATTTGAAATGGATTATGATGCGATGAAATCAGCACCAACATTAGCAAGTGGTTCAACTGTTGCACTTGGGTATTCTCGTATGGCAGAAACGGGACATAAACTAGCTGAATTCTTAAGAAACTTAGGTTATAAAGCAGCTCCGTGTGGAAATGATACATCTCTATCAGTTCCACTTGCAATCGAAGCTGGTTTAGGGGAAGCTAGCAGAATGGGATTATTAGTTACAGAAAAGTATGGACCTCGTGTTCGTTTAGCTAAAGTCTATACAGATTTAGAAATTCAACCAGATAAACCAATTACATTTGGAGTAAAAGAGTTCTGTAATGTTTGTATGAAGTGTGCTGATGCTTGTCCTGGTAAGGCCATTTGTCATGAACCAGCACAGGTAATCAAAGAAGGTATGGAATTTGATACAGGTAAAGTTACTAAATCAACAATGACAGGGGTTGAAAAATGGTTTGTTAATGGAGAAAGATGTTTGTCATTCTGGTCTTATAATGGTGCAGATTGTGGTACATGTATTTCTGTTTGTCCATATAACAAGATTAATGAGTGGCATCATGATTTATCAAAATTAATGACGTTAACACCATTTAAACCATTATTACGTACATTAGATGAAACGTTTGGATACGGTGGTCCAGTAGAACCAGAAGTACGCCTAGAATCAAAATATTTAAAAGATGCTGTTAATGATTTCTGGAATAAGATTTAATAGGGGGAATATATTATGCATATAATAGTTAGCTTATTTAAATGGTTATTTACACTACATCAATTAGTATGGTTTTTAGCTGGAGGACTGATGTTCTCTTCAATGACATACCTTCATATAAAATTAAAGCAGGATAATAAAGTTAATAAACTAAATTTTACATTTATATTATTATCAGTATGTACTTTTGCTTTTACAGTATTATGGACATATGATTCATATGTAGAAAATGAAGTTAGAGCTGCTAATATGGGATTATTAGTATTTGGAGGAGTGGCTGTAGTTTTTGCTATACTTGGGTATAGATTTACACAGAAAAACAATGAAAGTAAAGTTGAGATAGAAGGGCAATAATGGCCCTTTTATCTTTTATTATATAAATATTAGAAAAGGTGATAACATGAATGTTCAACTGGGTAAATATAAAGGACTTGGTTTTAAACGTCCTAATATAGTTGTAAAAGATGAAGAAATAGATTCTCATAATTAGTTATTGTATCAAAAGGTCATTCATTTTC
>NZ_DATIRC010000079.1:0-2052 GCF_035470145.1 Romboutsia sp. | reverse complement strand
GTTACTTTAAGTAGAATAGTTAAATAATTAGTATCCCCTTGGAAGTATATAATTCAAGGGGATTGTTATTAATTAAAGAAAATTTATTATAGACAAAACAATTAAGGAGATTGAGGACATGAAAAAATTAATATCATTTATAATGTTGTTTTGTATGATTTTTATAGGAGGGAAGACAACAGATATATATGCGGCGAGTACAGATATACAAGCTGCTTGGATAACCACTGTATATAATGCAGATTGGCCAAAGGTTCAAAATAATCCACAAGAGCAAAAGCAAGAAATGATAAAAATACTTGATACGCTAAAAGAAACAGGAATAAATACAGTTATGTTTCAAGCAAGAACACAAGGAGATGCCTTATACAAATCAAACATCAATCCTTGGTCAAGTGTACTAACAGGAGTACAAGGAAAAGATCCTGGATATGATCCATTACAATTTGTAATTCAAGAGGCTCATAAAAGGGGAATGAAAGTACACGTATGGTTAAATCCATATAGAGTTACAACGACAGGAACTGATATTAATCAGTTAAGTACAAATCATCAGGCAAGAAAAAATCCTTCATGGGTATTAAGTTATAATGGAAGACTATACTTCAATCCAGAGTTACCAGAAGTAAAAAAGCATATAGTAGATACAGTAGCAGAAATAGTATCAAATTATAATATAGATGGAATACATTTTGATGATTATTTCTATCCAGCAAACTATCCATTGCCAACAGGAGAAGGTAGAGATGGAAAAGTTGCTAATGAAAGAAGAAATCATATAACTGAAATGATAACTCAAGTTAGAAGTAAGATAAAATCTATAAAACCAGCTGTTGAATTTGGAGTAAGTCCAAGTGGGATATGGAAAAATAAATCAAGTGATGCACTTGGTTCTAGTACAAATGGAAATGAAAGTTATTACTCAGATTATGCAGATACTAGAATGTGGGTAAAAAATAATATGGTAGACTATATAGTTCCTCAGATTTATTGGGAAACAGGAAATACATCAGCGGATTATGAAACTCTTGTTAAATGGTGGTCAGATGTGGCTAATGGAACTAATGTTGACTTATATATAGGGCATGGTATATATAAAGATCAAGTAGCTACACAAATAAACACACAACTAGAAATAAATAAAAAATATTCACAAGTAGATGGAAGTAGTTATTATACCACTTTAGATATACTTAATAACAGACAAGACTGTAGAAATAAAATAAAAACATTCCTAGAAAATAATAAGTTAATAGATACAAGCGGTCATTGGGCAGAATCTACTATAAATGAGTTTGTTACAAAAGGATATATAGGTGGATATGAAGATAATACATTTAAGCCAGATAATTCTATAACAAGAGCCGAATTTGTTAAAATAGTAAATAGAGTATTTGGATTTACAGAAGCAGGTACGGAAAAGTTTGATGATGTACAAGCATCTCATTGGTTCTATTATGATATTTGCGTAGGAGTAAAAGCAGGATATATAAATGGTAAAAGTGAAAATAAATTTGATCCAAATGCTCCTATAACTAGAGAAGAGGTAGCAAGTATAATAACAAGTATAAAAAATAATAAGGATGTAAATATAGATAAACTCCTAAACTTTAGTGATGCATTAAGTGTGTCGTCATGGGCAAAATCGTCAGTAGAAGGAGCTATAGAAAATAAATATTTAGGTGGATATAGTGATAACACTATAAAACCTAAGAATAAAACAACTAGAGCAGAAGCTTTAGTAATACTAAGTAGAATAGGAAGATAATAAAATAAATACAAATTATGAAGATAGGATATAGATAACTGATTAAATCTATATCCTATTTTTATATTAAAAAATTATCAAAATTCAGATTCATATAATATATTATAATATCAAATAAAATAATGGGAGAGGATTTTATGGTATTACAAATATATGATTTTTTAGTAGCACTAATATCAACAATTATGTTAACCTCATCACCAATATTTATAAAATATATTATTGATAATTTAGTAAACATAATTAAACCTTAAATTTATAATTATGAAAATATGAAATTGTAC
>NZ_DATIRC010000078.1:0-3604 GCF_035470145.1 Romboutsia sp. | reverse complement strand
GAGCATGTTATGCTTGCTATTATGGACATGGAAACTAATACTGCTATAGGGAGAATATTAAAGCAATACAATATAAATGAAAATGAATTCTTAAAAGTATTATCACAAGTTAGAGGAAGTCAAAGAGTAGAAACACAAGATCCAGAAGGAACTTATGAGGCACTAGCTCGTTATGGTACAAATTTAGTAGATTTAGCTAAAAAGCATAAACTAGATCCTGTTATAGGTCGTGACGAGGAAATAAGAAGAGTTATAAGAATATTATCAAGAAGAACTAAAAACAACCCAGTACTTATAGGAGAACCAGGTGTTGGTAAAACTGCTATAGTTGAAGGTCTAGCAGAGAGAATCGTAAGAGGAGATGTTCCAGAAGGTCTTAAAGACAAGATAGTATTTTCTCTAGATATGGGTTCTTTAATTGCCGGGGCAAAGTATAGAGGTGAATTTGAAGAAAGATTAAAAGCAGTACTTAAAGAAGTACAAAGTTCAGATGGTAAGATAATATTATTTATAGATGAAATTCATACAATAGTTGGTGCTGGTAAAACTGACGGGGCAATGGATGCTGGCAACTTAATAAAACCAATGCTTGCTCGTGGAGAGTTAAACTGTATAGGTGCAACTACTTTTGATGAGTATAGACAATATATAGAAAAAGACAAAGCACTTGAAAGACGTTTCCAACCAGTTATTGCCGAGGAACCAAGTGTAAGTGATACTATATCAATATTGAGAGGTCTCAAGGAAAGATTTGAAATACATCATGGTGTAAGAATACATGACAGCGCAATTGTAGCCGCTGCTAAACTATCACATAGGTATATACAAGATAGATTTTTACCTGACAAGGCAATAGATTTAATAGACGAAGCAGGTGCTATGATTAGAAGTGAAATAGATTCATTACCTACTGAACTAGATATGGTAAGAAGAAAGTTATTTACATTAGAAACAGAAAGAGAAGCACTACTTAAAGAAAATGATGATAAGAGTAAAGCAAGACTTGACAAAATAGTTAAAGAAATAGCAGAACTTAAGTCTAAAAATGATGAAATGAGTGCTAAATATGAAAAAGAAAAGAATCAAATACTAGAAATTAGAAGCTTAAAAGAACAACTTGACGAAGCGAAAGGAAGTGTAGAAAAATATGAAAGAGAATATGATTTTAATAAAGCTGCTGAAGTTAAGTATGGAATAATTCCTACGTTAGAAGAACAAATAAAAGAACAAGAAGAGAAAATCAAGCAAAGCTATGAAAATGCACTTTTAAAAGAAGAAGTTACTGAAAATGAAATATCACAAATTGTTGCTAAATGGACAGGTATACCTGTTACTAAATTAGTAGAAGGTGAAAGAGAAAAACTACTAAAACTAGAAGATGAACTTCAAAAAAGAGTAATAGGGCAAGGTGAAGCAGTAACAGCTGTATCAAATGCAGTAATTCGTGCTCGTGCAGGGCTAAAGGATGAGAAAAAGCCAATTGGTTCATTTATATTCCTAGGACCTACTGGAGTTGGTAAAACAGAACTTGCTAAAACTCTTGCTAATAATTTATTTGATAGTGAAGAAAACATAATAAGAATAGATATGAGTGAGTATATGGAAAAACATGCTGTATCTAGACTTATAGGACCTCCTCCAGGGTATGTAGGTTATGAAGAAGGTGGTCAATTAACAGAAGCAGTAAGAAGAAGTCCATATTCTGTAATATTATTTGACGAAATAGAAAAAGCTCATGAAGATGTGTTTAATCTATTCTTACAAATATTAGATGATGGAAGACTTACTGACAACAAAGGTAAAACAGTAGATTTTAAAAATACACTTATAATAATGACATCAAATATAGGTAGTTCATATCTACTAGAAGCTGGTGAAAACATAACTGAAGAAGCTAAAGTACTTGTAATGAACGAAATGAAGAATAGATTTAAACCAGAGTTTTTAAATAGGGTTGATGATATTATAATGTTTAAGCCATTAGATAAAGAAGGCATTAAAAAGATTATTGATATATTTATAGACTCTTTAAGAAAGAGATTACAAGAAAAAAATATAGAAATAGAAGTAACAGATAATGCAAAAGAAATTATGGCTAAAGAAGGCTATGACCCAATATATGGTGCTAGACCATTAAAGAGATATATAAGTAATACTCTAGAAACTATAATAGCTAAGAAAATTATAGCAGGAGAAGTTTATAGTGGATGTGCTGTAGTTATTGATGGAGATAATGAAAACATCCATGTATCTGTAAAATAATATAAAAAAAGGGCATTCAATAAATAGGTATGAATGTCCTTTTTCTTGTTTACAATTATAACATATACACTAAAAGGAGGGCTACATTTGCCTAAATATAATGATGAGCAATTAACACAAAATATTATAAATATGCTTAAAGAAAAACTAACAAAAGATTACTCACCGGGAAGTACTAAAAGAGATGCTCACCCAAAATGTTTAGGTCTTTTAAAAGCATATTTTATAGTAGCAAGAGATTTACCAAAAGAGTATCAAGTAGGTATATTTAAAGAACCAAAAACATACTCTGCATTTATACGTGTATCAAACTCAAATCCCAAAATAAATAGTGATAAAATTAAAGATTTTAGAGGTTTTTCAATAAAACTTCTAGGAGTTAATGGACCTAAATGTACAAAAGATGAAAAATATACTCAAGACTTTTTATTTATAAACAATGAAACCATGCCACTTGGTACATTGAATCTTTTTCATGATGCTATTTATTATACTACAAAGTCTAATCCAATTATATTTGGAGTTAAACTTCTTTTAAACGGTAAAATAGGAATATTAAAAGATATAACAAAAAATCAAAAACATGATACTAGTCCACTTGATATAAAATATTTTAGTACAACACCATATATGTTTGGTAACAAAAAGGTTAAGTATAGTTTAGTTCCAAGGTCTATATACCAAAGTCAACTTCCAAAAGAAATGACACCTACATATTTGACTAATAATATGCAAAAGCATCTACAAAGTCATGAGGCAATATTTGACTTTATGGTGCAATTTCAAACTACTGAAAAAGCAATGCCAACAAATGATGCATCTATTAAATGGAATGAAGATAAATCTCCATTTATAAAATTAGCACAAATAAAAATACCAATTCAAGAATTTACAACTAAAGAACGAGAAGAATTAGCAGAAATTCTTTCTTTTTCTCCAGGCCATGCACTAACTAGTCATAGACCTATTGGAGATATAAACATAGCAAGAATAAAGATTTATGAAGAAATGTCTAAGTTTAGGCATTTTAGAAATAAAGAAAAATTATTTGAACCAGATGAAAGATATTTTAATAATATTGATTAATCAGTAACAACATGCTAAGAAGATGATTTGGAGTAATTTAACAAATATTCTCTATAAAAAATTTATATAATTTGATATAATAAAAATTAAATTATAATTTACTATACATTGAGGAGAAAAGTATGACAAAACCATCAACTTTCCACAGTCAAGGATTCAACTGTGCAGAATCTATAATAAAATCATACAATGAAGAATTTAACACTGATATACCAGTATCACTTGGAAGTGCTATGGGAAGTGGTGTTAGAAGATC
>NZ_DATIRC010000077.1:0-10664 GCF_035470145.1 Romboutsia sp. | reverse complement strand
TGTTGGGGATACAATTTCTAAAGGAACAAATTTATTAGTTGATTGTGTTGTTGAAAAATAATAGATAGTTATAATCCGTGAAAGGGTGGCATTAAGCTACCCTTTTAGGCAATCTTATAAAAGTTTATTTATTATCAAACTATATTCACTCATTCATAATTTTTCTTTACAATAGATTTACCTAATTATATATAAACTTAATTAACTTACCTATCTTATCAATTTCACTCTTAGGATTTCTCCACCAATGCCTACTCCAAATTCTACATATCATCCATCCTCGAGACTCTAAATATTGTTGTCTATGAATATCTCTTTCTCTTGCAGACTTAGAACTATGATAAGTAGCTCCATCACATTCAATTCCAAGTACATACTTTGATTTTTTCTTATCATAAATAGCTAAATCTATTTTAGATCCTTATACCCCTACAAAACGAAACATCCCTCCCTTAAATTTCATATTATTTTTACATAATTATTAAAGCCTCCTCATATTTAAGAAGACTTTTGTAATTTAACTATTTAATATCTATCTCCCCTATAGCCTCTCTATCAACCTTTGTACCAACCACAGTCTCAACAATACGTTCTATAAGTTTTGTTTTAGTATAACTTTTTAATACATGTACCTCTAAATGCTTAGCTATATTAATAAGAGTATCTTTTTTTATATTAGGCTTTTTAACTCTTTTTTTACACCTTTATATGTAAGCCCACTCGCTTTTTTCATAATTACTGGGATTCCATCTTTTGGAGCACTTGCATGAGATGTTTTATCAACTCTATCCCTATTTATTTCGTGGATTTCAATGGTGGAGATTTACATGTACAGTATCCGCTGTACCAAATTTTAGAACAATCAATGTGTAAATTAAATATTTTAATTTTTATATTTAAATATCTTTAAATTATCAATTATAATATTAAATATTCGAATTTACATTTTGAAATTTGGCTATTAGCTATTTCTTTACCTCTCGAATAGTCTGTTTTTTCTTCTTCTTTAATAATATAATGTGCATCATCTAAGCATACTTCACAAAAATCAATATTTATTCTGATGTCTTGTTTCTTATTAAGTTTTAAAACCTTTACTTATGTGTATTTACAAAAAAAGGCGCCGTATTTAACGACACCTTTATCTCACTTAATCTAATTGTTATTCATATATATCTGAAAATTCAATGTTAATTTTTTCTATATTACTTTTTTCAGAAAAATCATTTACTATATATACATCATCTTCTTCAACAATAGTTTTAATAGGTAATTCAATAATAAACTCTGTTCCTTTTTTATATTCACTTTTAACAAAAATTTTACCATCATGCATTTCAATTAAAGATTTAACAAGAGACAAACCTATTCCACTTCCCTCATGTCTTCTATGTAATAAATGGTCAACTTGCCTAAATCTTTCAAAAATCATTTCCTGTTTTTCTTTTGGTATTCCTATACCTGTATCTTGTACAGAAATTATAATATTATCTAATCCATCACAAATTTTAACTTGTATTTCATCATTAGGTTTTGTAAATTTAATAGCATTCGAAATAAGATTTAAAATAACCCTTTCCATTTGTTCTGGATCAAAAGCCGTAATTTTTTCTTCTACATCTGTATCAAATATAATTGTTCTTGACTTACTTTTTGCATATTCAACAGTAGATAAAGTTATATTTTCAATAATTTCTACAATATTTTTATTTTGCAAATTCAGTTCTGTAAATCCAGAATCTATTTTGGTAATGTCAATTAAGTTATTAACTAATCTTAATAGTCTATAACAATTTTGCTTCATTATATTTATGTGTTTATTAATTTTTGTAACTTCAAAGTTTTCATTGTCATTTTTAGTATATAAAGGTAATAATTGTGTTGTAGAAAAAATTATATTTAGTGGTGTTTTTAGCTCATGAGATATATTAGAGAAAAATTCAGTCTTTAGCCTATCATACTCAATTGCTTCTTCTAATAATCTTTTATTTTCTTTTATCAATTTATTAAAACTTTTTGAAAGTACACCTATTTCGTCTTTGCTATCTATATCACATTGAACGGATAGATCTCCTTTAGTCGCTATTTCCATATGTTTTTTTAGATTATTAATAGGTTTAACTAAGGTATTCGTAAGATAATTTAATAATACTAGAATTAAAATCATAGTACCAATTCCTATTAATAACATGTAATTTCTTAATATTAATATACTGTTAGTTTCCTCATTATAATCAGCAGTCATTCCTATAGACCATCCTGTTGATTTTATAGGCATATAAGAAGCTATTTTTTTTATACCATTATCTTCATAATATTTTATTCCTATATCACCATTTATCATTTTTTCACCCAAATCAACGGTGTCTTTATTCTTATCATTTAATATATTATGTTTATATATTAAATTCTCATTTGGATGAGCTATAAATATACCCTTTTTGCTAAGCATATATGCATAACCACCAATTCCTAGTTTTTCATCATCAATTATATCTGTAATAGCAGGTAAATTTACATCTACACCAACCAAACCTATAACGTTTCCATTATCATCTTTAATAGGTGCTGCAACAACAATAATATAGTTTCCGGTAATTCTTGATATTATAGGTTCTGAAACAGTTGTATTTCCACTATTTGTAGCTTCACGGAAATATTCTCTATCTGCAACATTACCTTTAGCCCCATTAAGAGATACATAATCACCTTTTATATCATTAATAAAAAACAACTCACATTGTTTATCATACAATTCTTCATGATTATAAAGATATTCTTTAAATCCTTCATAATCCATATTTTTTGCTACATCCATTGAAGCAAGCATATTTACTGTTGACTTCCATTTTTCTATGTTATGTTCAACATGAGATGCTAATTTTTCAGCCTTACTTTGAGCTAACCGTTCAACGTAATTAATTATTATATCTTTAGATTTATTATATACGAAAAAAGACAATATCAAAGTACCTATTATAGATAATAAAAAGACAGGTATCATTATTTTTTTCTTTAAACTTTTCATTTATTTATTCCTTTCTTTAACATATAAACCATAATATTTATATATTTTAATAGATATATAAATTAGACACGAAAACAGAAAACATTTTCTTTATATACAAAATAAGCTTTTATGTAAAAATGTGTCATATTATATTATAATAGAAAAATTAAGGATTTGTTATATTATATTTTAAAATTAGTAAAAATAGTGAAAAAATGAAGGTTTGTTGTAATCGTATAAATATAAAATCAATTCCGATTGTGCAATGTTTTGCCACCTACAAAACGAAACGTTTCTCCCCTTAGATTTTATATTATTTTTGGGAAATTATTAAAGCCCTCTCATATTTGAGAAGGCTAATCAATCTTTTATATAAAACCTTTTATCTACCTTATTTTATAAATATAGACTTAACCTCTTTATATAATAAAGTATCATTCTCCATATATAAATGTGCAGGATTGACTATACTTAGATATTTATCATAGTCAATCAAAAAACTTAACATATGGACATCAATTTTCATTTTATCACCCATGTCCTTAGATATTATCTCTATACACTTATATAGTATTTTTATTATTTATATAAACTAATTTTAAATATTTAACTTTATATACAATTTAAAAGACATATAAGACATACTACTACTCAACCCATTGATATAACTTACCTTCATATATGTCCATAGGTATGTCTATACCCATGTCTAATGGTTCTTTTTAGAAACATATAGACATACTTTTTTTAATTTTCAATCCCAATCTATTCAATTTATAAAAAACAAATCTTGTTTCATAAGACATATATATATATCTTTAATAGACATACTGCTCTGGATTATAGACATATTTACACCTTCAATAGACATATTTTTCTTGACTATAGACATACTTTTTCTTAGGAAATATCCTCATTATTTAACACAAAAGCCCTTTAATAACCATATAGAAAGCCTTGTCAAATTCGACAAGGCTCGTACCCTCGGACATCATACTGAGACACGTTCGTTACTCAGTTGCTAAAACCGATAATTTAAATGTATTCCATTGATTCTAAGCAATTGTGTTCCAAATTATATCTATCATACTATTTGCCATCCTCTTTTGTTCATTTATTATAGTACCAATATTTATTCTATAAGTTTAAGATACTTCAAATCTACTATCTCATTCTCATGATAATAAGGCTGCGTACCCTTGAAGTACTGCGCTTTTTGCATTCTTACCACAAAAGTGCCTTCACTAGAGGAGTAAACTCTACACTCTTGTCCATAACCTTTATTAGTTAATACTCTTTCTTCAATTGCATCTGAAGGTAACACCAGACTTATTAAGTACATTACTACTTCTTTTTGAAGGGATATATTATCTTCATAACTATCATAAGTATATGGATATAAAATCTGTCCATACTTTTTCTCATCAACTATTTGCTTATCAATCATCCCTTCATAATGTTCAAAAGTGTTAAAAGTAGATTCTACATAGTACTCATTAGGATCCATAATTTTATATCCTAGTGTATCTTTTTGAGTACTTTGATACAAATCTAAAATCTCTTGCCCACTAAGCACTATCTCTGGATCATTAATGTATTCTTCATAATTCTCACTTTCAGTATAAATAGTATCTTCATATTCATTATCTGGATTATTAATATATTCTTCATGATTCTCATTTTGAATATAAGTGGCATCTTTATATTCATTTATATCTTGTATATAGATTTTTTTTACTATAGTTATCATTATTGCTATGCACATAAATAATGAATAATAAATACTTCCAAGCTTTTTCTTAGGCTTATAAACATCTTCATACGATTGAAGTTGTTTATTATACATATAAGATTTTAAATATCCCTTTTTTGTATAATGAGTAAGTATACTATTTATTATTAAAAATATACTTGTAAAAAGAATATCTATATCATTAGAAGCTACGGTTATACATATTCCCAAAGTTACACTTAACACTACCAATACCTTATATACAATTAATTTTCGATAAATTTTATTGCTTATATTATCATCTTCGTATGTAATTATTTCATCAATATTAGACTTTACAATATAAAAAATTATAGAATAAAAAATAATGAAAAATAAAGTACTACCTATGCCTATATAAGATTCAAAATTTATTTTTTCAAAACCCTGTGTTATAAGGCTGTTTTTACCCAATAATCCTATTTGTAATAATTTATATACGATTCCTATAAAAAGTAGTACATATATAAAGCATAGTAGCCCTAAAGAAGAACGAAATTTTTCTCTCATGTTGCCCCCTCCCTCTATCATATAATGATAACATTAGTATAAATTCTACACAAGCAATTAGATTCCATAAATTGTAATTCAATATATTCTGTAATTTAATTTCTTACTGTTTATTCCTACTAGGTATTTATTGCACATTTCAATTACTCTACTACCTAATGCTTCATCTATTTATAGTAATTCCTCCATTTTCATTTCAGTGCTAACTATAATGGGTAAATTATTGAAATATCTATAAACTAGTTATAGGTATCAAATTTTTCAATCTGATACCTATAATTCTATTTAATATTATATTCTAAATTTAAGTTTATTTAAGAGCCCTTTTTATATCTGATATTATCAATTCTTCAGTTAAGTGATAACGCTCATATAATTCTTCCAATGATACACTATCTGTGAATTCTTTTGAAGCTCCAAAGTTTAATACTTTCATATCTTTATCTGAATAGAATCTTGAAATCTTTTCACCAAATCCACCATCAAGCACTCCATCTTCCAATGTTATTACTAACTTATGATTATCTAATAACTGCGTTAGTAAATTTTTATCTATTCCACTTATAAATCTAGGGTTTATTAATGTAGCATTTATTCCTGTTGTTTCTTTTAATTTTTCATGAACTTTCTCTCCAAGATGATAGAAAGTTCCAAGACCAATTATTGCTACTTCACTTCCATCTTTAGCTTTTTCATAAGTGTTTAAGTTGTCAAAGTTAGGTTCGACTTCAACGCCAGTTGATACTACACCCACGTTTGGAACACGTATCGCGACTGGATATTTATCTTGCTCTATACCCCACTCCATCATAGCAATATATTCTTCTTTATTAGTTGGTGCAAGATAGACTATGTTTGGTATGTTAGATATTAAAGGTATATCAAATGTTCCAAGATGTGTTACGTCACTATCTGTTATTCCTCCCCAATAAACCATAATAAGTGCAGGATTATTATTTATGGCAAGATCTTGAGATAATTGGTCATAAGTTCTTTGTATAAATGAACTCACAAAAGATGCGACAGGTTTACCTCCTTGTGATGCTATACCTGATGCAAGTGCTATTGCATGTTCTTCAGCTATTCCAACATCTACAAATTGATCTTTAAATTCATGTCTAAATGAACCTAATCCAACTACACCAGGAGTGGCAGCAGTTATTGCTACAATACTGCTATCTTTTCTTGCCTTTTGTGATAAAATTTCACCTGCAATATCTGCATAAGTTTCACCTGTATTTTTAAATAGTGGTTCTTTAGTTTTTAAGTCAAATGGCATTACCCAATGGAAGGCTTCTTTATTTTCCTCTGAATCTTTATACCCTTTTCCTTTGACTGTATGTATATGAACTACTACTGGATGATCTATATCTTTAACATTTGAAAATGTTTCAATTAATGACTCAAGATTATTTCCATCTTTAACATAATGATAATCAAATCCTAAAGATTTAAAAAAGTTATTTTCTGATTTTCCATTAGTTTCACGAAGTAAAGCTAAGTTTTTATAAAGACCTCCATAGTTTTGTGATATAGACATATCATTATCATTTACTAGTATTATTATATTTTTTCCCGATGCAGCTGCATTATTTAATCCTTCATAAGCTTCTCCACCACTTAAAGAACCATCGCCTATAACAGCTATAATATTTTCATCCCCACCCTTTATATCACGAGCCTTCGCTAGTCCACATGCTAAGCTAACTGAAGTTGATGTATGTCCTATTGTAAAGAAATCATGTTCGCTTTCATCAGGTGAAGTATATCCTGTAACACTTTTATATTGCGCTGGATTTATGAATGCATGTTTTCTTCCAGTTAAAATTTTATGTGTATATGATTGGTGAGAAACATCATAAACTATCTTGTCTATTGGTGAGTTAAATACATAATGTAGTGCTATAGTTGCTTCAACCATACCTAAGTTTGGTCCAAAGTGTCCACCTATTGTACTTACTTTTTTTATTAAACTTTCTCTTATTTCACTAGATAATGTTTTTAGTTCATCACTAGTAAGTTCTTTTAAATCTTTTGGTCCGTTAATTTTATTTAAAATATTTAATGACATATTAATTTCTCCTAATAATTTTTATATTTCAAAGTACTTTGGTTTGCTACATTGACTAGTATACAGTTTAGAGTAAACTCTAAGTCAATAGATAATTTTAAAATAATTTTTTCTAAATTTCACTTTACTTAGAGTTCACTCTAACGGTTATAATATAATATGATTTATTTTAGGAGGTAAAGTTATGCCCTATACTATTAAAGAGGTGGCTAAAAAATACAATTTATCTGTTCATACTCTTCGCTATTATGAAAAAGAAGGTTTGCTTCCTTTTATTGAGCGTAATGAACAAGGTAATAGAGTCTTTAAGGATAAAGACTTTGAATGGCTTGATATAATATGTTGTTTAAGAAATACTAATATGCCTATATCTAAGATTAAAGAGTATGTTGATTTATGTATTGAAGGTCCTAAGACTATTTGTAAACGTGAAGATATGCTTTTAAAACATAAAAAATATATAGAAAATGAGATAGAAACCTTTAATTCTTATCTTAGAATTGTGGATAATAAGATAAATTATTATATTAAAGAACAAAAAGCTATTATATGTAAATAATTCAAAACTGTCTATAGGATCTGATAGCGTGGGTGATGTGTTAAAAATCATTTATCTGTAGAACATATAGGCCTACTATTTGCATATATATTAGTAAGTTATTTATTATTGTTTTTATATAAGGTTATATGTGTATTAAAGATGGTTGTTTATAGATTATAAAGGAGAGTGTTTAGATTGAAGAATGGTCCTATTAAGTATAAGAAATTTATAGTTGCTTCTATAGGTTTTTTAGCAGGAATTGTTGGATTTGCTTTTACTCAGATTTGGTTTGTTTTAGGTCTGGGATTTGCTTTCTCTGTAGCATCTCTTGTATTAGATTAATATTATCTTTAAATTAACCTCTCTACTAAAAGGTTAAAAAGGTGTAGGTATTTAATTTTCTTACATCTTTTTTTGTTAGTTCAAACTAGTTATAAATTTCATTCAATAAATGAGATATCAAATATGTTTATTAATATTATCACTGATTTGCTACAAAAACAAAAACTATATCGATAAAAATCAATATAGCTTTGTTAATTTTAATAATGAAGACTAATCTCAGGGGTCATCCTACTAGTTTATAATGATAGATATTTATTTCTAATACAAGACACATGAGATGCATAAGCAAAGAACTCATTATATAGAAACGATAACTCCACAAGCCAATCTAGGACCTGAATTTCCTGAAGGCTGTGAAATAAAATCATCAGATCCTTGATGAAGTATAAAAGATCTTCCTATAACTTCATTTACATTAAATCTATTAGTAAATGTAGAAAGTATACCTATTCCATTAGCAGATAATATTGGTGGTAAATCACCTGCATGCATAGGGTGTTGTGCATTATTTGGATTATAATGAGATTTGGCAGAAGTAAATGGATCATTTTCATTTCCTATAGAACAATCTCCAACTTCATGAATATGCAATCCATGGAATGAACTAGATTGATTGTTTATATTAGGAATCCCTGTTATATATGCTTTTATATATACCCCACCTTCTAGTTGATATAAATATATAGTTCCTTTTATACAAGGTG
Organism: Romboutsia sp.; assembly: GCF_035470145.1. GTDB lineage: Bacteria > Bacillota > Clostridia > Peptostreptococcales > Peptostreptococcaceae > Romboutsia_D. The sequence goes on along the minus strand of NZ_DATIRC010000077.1, from coordinate 1,712 downwards.
CTAATGGCCCCCCTTTTATTTGGGCATAGGCATTTGGTCTAGATGGAGTGTATCCAGAAAATATTTTTTGAATATCATACTTTGGACAAGAATTATCCATAATGTACCTCCTTATAATGTAATAAGTTTATGTCGCTATATATCTTATGATTTACATTTCTATAATGTTAATATTTGGTACTTATTTAGTATAATATGAATATAACTCTAAATTTTTTTTGTAGATTCTATAGGAATACCAACATTTGATCCAAAGTTAGAATAACTTACTTAATAAGCGAGGCTAGCAAAATGCAATTATACAGAACTACTGATCCGTTCATCTATACTAAATAAAATGAGAGAAAAAATTAATATAAAGGCAGCAACCCATATTGCTTTATTTCCAATAGATAGTGTTACCATCCCCCCTAAGAAAGCTCCAAATAAAAATGAGGAAATGATTGTCAAATATCGAAGAGCTCGTATAGCTGATTCACGATCTTTTTTTGTAATAGCAATATACGCCTGATATGAAGCTGTTCTTAAATTACCAGTAGTCATTGTTGTGCTATATGGAGAATCAACTAATTTACGAAATGCAGAAATTTGTACTGAAGATACAAATGAAATTATAACATTAACAAAACTATCAGAAACAGTACTAGGTAAAAATCCTATAATAAAAAGCAATATAATCTCAAGGATTAATATAGCACGTGCTGAATCCGGTATAAAAAGTAATGAGGACCTTTTTTTCATTATTTCAGCAACTATTACACCTAATATAAAAGCCAAAATAGGTGGAACGTACATAAATGCTTGCCTCCAATCTCCCCTAGAAACCTCTACTCCCACTAACACAATGTTTCCCGTTTGAGCGTTGGCAAAAACACCACCTCTACCTACAAATGTATAGGCATCCAAAAATCCTCCAACTATTGCAAGAAATATTCCTAAGTGTACGGATTCGGATGTAACACTATTTAGACGTATTTTCCCTTTATATCTTTGTATCACATCTTTAGTATGCAAAACTCTAATACTCCCTTTCAATATAATACTATTTTTTAATCTTTATTTTCATAATACTATTAATATTATATAGCAAACTTTAAATTTTTTCCAACATTGGTTTGAAGCTACAAATCCATTATTTTATCTATATCTTTAATATTCTAACCTTCTTATCATATTTATTAATTTATTCCCTACTAATTTTCAATTTATGTAAATACAAAACGTACTATAATTACAAGTACAGTAAGTATATAAAATACTTAAAATATTATTAAACCTAATTTACTTGATGTACTAAAACCTTCAAATCATTGATAAATTTCTTAAATGTAAAAAGAATGACTATGTTTATCCTAACTAAAAAACTAGCATTTTAAAATGCTAGTTTTTATCTATTATTTATATAATAAATTAATCTAAACTCTCTCCTTGAGAAGCTATAACTTGTTTATACCAATCAAAACTTTTCTTCTTACTACGTCTTAAAGTACCTTTACCATCGTTCAATTCAGGGTTTTTAATATTTTTATTTATTTACTATTTCTAAACCACTTTTTAAGTATTTATTTATAATATTTTCATCTATATTACTATCAGTTATGATAAGATTTATATCTTCAATGTCTGCAATTTTAGTTAATGATACATTATCAATTTTATTGCTATCTGCAAGTATTATAGCTTCCTTAGACATATTTATAAGCATTTTTTGT
>NZ_DATIRC010000076.1:0-18089 GCF_035470145.1 Romboutsia sp. | reverse complement strand
ATACGTTGCAGCTATAAAAGCTGCTATGCTTGGTGCAGAAGTAACAGTTATAGAAAAGAGAAGAGTGGGAGGTACTTGCCTAAACGTAGGATGTATACCAACTAAAGCATTACTTGCATCTTCTTCTATGCTAATGAATATAAAAGAAGCTAAGGATTTCGGAATAAATATAGAGGGCGAAGTTAAAGCAGATTTTTCAGCTATAATGGCTAGAAAAGATAAAATAGTCACTCAATTAATAAGCGGAATAGAGTTTTTATTTGAAAAAAGAGGAATAAACTTAGTTAACGGATTCGGAAGATTAGTAAATAAAAATACTGTAGAAGTTACTAAGGAAGATGGTTCAAAGGAAATGATAAATGCTGATAAAATAATATTAGCTAATGGATCAGTTCCAATAGTACCACCAATGTTCCCTTATGATGGAAAAACTGTAATTACTAGTGATGAGGTTCTAGGGTTAACACAATTACCAGAATCTATGTTAATAGTTGGTGGTGGTGTAATAGGTTGCGAAATCGGTCAATTCTTAAGAACTTTAGGAACAGAAGTAACTATAGTTGAAATGAATGAACAATTATTACCATTTGAGGATAAAGATGTCGCAAAACAGTTGCAGAGACAATTCAAAAAGGATAAAATTAAAGTGTTGACAGGTATTGGGGTTCAGGTTTGTGAAGTAATAGACAATCAAGTTGTAGCAACACTTTCTAATGGAAAACAAGTAAAAGCTCAATATGCATTAGTTGCAGTAGGTAGAAAACCAAATCTTACAGGCTCTGGAGTTGAAGAATTAGGAATAGAGATGGAAAGAGGCAAGATAGTAGTAAATGAAAACCTTGAAACTAATGTAGAAGGTATATATGCAATAGGAGATTTAATAAATACTCCATTTTTAGCACATGTTGCTTCGAAGGAAGGAATGATAGCTGTAGAAAACGCTTTCGGAAAGTCGAAAGTTGTTGATTACACAGCAGTACCAAGATGTGTATATACAGAGCCTGAAGTTGCTGGAGTTGGCAAAACTGAAAAGCAACTTCAAGATGAAGGTTGTGAGTATCATGTAGGTCAATTTGATTTTAGAGCACTAGGAAAAGCTCAAGCTATAGGTCATTTCCAAGGATTTATAAAAATTCTTGCAGATAAAGATGATAAGATAGTAGGAGCTTCAGTGGTAGGTCCTCACGCTACAGATTTATTGACAGAATTGTCACTTGCTGTACATTTAGGATTAACTGTAGAGCAAGTAGGAGACGTAATACATGCACATCCAACATTATCAGAAGGTTTAATGGAAGCTCTTCATGATGTTCATGGAGAATGTGTTCATGCAGCTCCTAAATTAGTAAAAGCATAAGAAAAGACCAGAGTAAAATTGCAAAAGCTCTGTCTTGACTAAACAAAGGGGGAAATCTTAGGATGGGATATAACATAGCGGTAGCAGGAAAAGGTGGAACTGGTAAGACAAGTCTTACAGGGCTTTTAATTAATTATTTAACAGAGAATAAAAAAGGGCCAGTATTAGTTGTAGATGCAGATGCTAATGCAAATATAAATGAAGTATTAGGTATTGAAATTGAATCAACTATAGGGGCAATAAGAGAAGAAGTAAATCAAAGGGAAAAACAAGGGAATGCATTTCCTGGAGGTATGACTAAAGCTCAATTTTTACAGTACAGATTAAACACTTGCTTATCTGAAGGTGATGGATATGACTTAATAGTAATGGGAAGATCTGAAGGTGAAGGTTGTTATTGCTATGTTAATGGTATATTAAGAGAGCAAACTGATAAACTATCAGATGCTTATGAATATTTAGTTATAGATAACGAAGCTGGAATGGAACACTTAAGCAGAAAAACAACTAAGCATATAGATAAATTATTATTGGTTAGTGACTGTTCAAGACGTAGTGTTCAAGCTGTAGCTAGAATAAGAGATTTAGCGAGAGAGCTTAAATTAAGTGTAGGAGAAATATATTTAATAGTAAATAAAGTACCTAATGGAATATTAAATGAAGGTATAAAAGAGGAAATAGAAAAGCATAATCTAAATCTTATAGGTGTAGTACCTATGGATGAAATGATATATGAATATGACTCTTCAGGGATACCACTAGTTAAATTACCTGAGGATTCAAAATCTAAAATGGCAATAAGTGATATAATGTCCAAATTAGAATTAAAATAGGCTTAAGGGGGAAAAAACTATGGCATTTAAGATGTCTGTTCAAAAATATTCTGGTAAGATATCAGAAGTAGAAATAGGAACAGGGGAAAAAGCAATAAAAATAGGTGGAGAAAATATACTACCATTCTACAACTTTGATGGAGAAGTTGGGAACACTCAAAAAGTAGGAATAGAAATAAGCGATGTTTATCCAGAAGGATGGACTGATTCATTCAAAGAAATGTATAAAGAAGTTGCTGATTGTCCAGTTAAGTGGGCTAAGTATGTTGAAGAAAATTCAGTGGCAGATTTCATATGCTTAAAGCTTGAAAGTGCAGATCCAAATGGACTAGATAAAGCTCCAGAAGAATGTGCTGATATAGCTAAGCAAGTTGCTGAAGCTGTTAGCTTACCAATAGTAATAGCTGGATGTGGAAACCATGAAAAAGATGGAAAATTATTTGAAAAGGTAGCTCAAGCTGTAGATGGACACAACTGTTTATTCTTATCAGCTACTGAAGATAACTACAAAGCAGTAGGAGCAGCAGCTACTATGGCTTATAGCCACAAGGTATCGGCTGAATCTTCTGTTGATATAAACCTAGCTAAACAATTAAACGTATTGTTAACTCAATTAGGAGTAAAATCTGAAAATGTAGTTATGAACGTTGGTTCTTCAGCTGTTGGTTATGGATATGAGTACGTTGCATCAACTATGGACAGAATTAGACTTGCTGCATTTGGTCAAAATGATAAAACATTACAAATGCCTATAATAACTCCTGTTTCATTTGAAACTTGGAATGTTAAAGAATCTATAGCAAGTACTGAAGACGAACCAGCATGGGGATGTATAGAAAAAAGAGGTATAACAATGGAAATATCAACTGCAGTAAGTTCTTTAGTTGGTGGAGCAAATGCAGTTATACTTCGTCATCCAGAATCAATAGAAACTGTAAAAGAATTAGTTAGCGCATTAGCTTAATTAAATTGTAAGGTTAGGGGGAAAAAATCATGGCATTAAAAGCTTTAGATATATTTAAATTAACACCAAAGAAAAACTGTAAGGATTGTGGATTTCCAACTTGTATGGCTTTCTGTATGAAAGTTGCTTCAGGGGCTATAGAAGTAAGTAAATGTCCACATATGTCTGATGATGCATTAGCAAAATTATCAGAGGCAACTGCACCATTAATGAGAGGTGTAAAAGTTGGAGCTGGAAATTCTGAATACGAATTAGGAGCAGAAACTGTATTATTTAGACATGAAAAAACTTTAATAAATAAAAATAGATACGCTGTAGCATTCTGTGAATGTATGACTGATGAACAAGTGGATGCAAAGCTTGCTAATATGAAAGCTGTTAATTATGTAAGAATAGGCGAAGAAATGAAAGCTGAAATGGCGCTTATAGAATACTTTGAAAATAAAGAAGGTTTCTTAAGAGTAGTAAATAAAGTTAAAAATAGTGGATTAGATTTAGCTTACATATTAGTATGTGAAGATGCAGCTATAGCTAAAGAAGCTGTTGAAATATTAAAAGATAAAAAACCAGTAGTATATGGTGCTACTAAAGATAACTACAAAGAAATGATAGAAGTAGTTAAAGAAGATAAATTAGCTTTAGGAGTTAAAGCATCTAGTTTAGAAGAATTATATTCTACAGTTGAAGCTATACAAGCAGCTGGATACAGAGAATTAATATTAGATGTAACTGGAGAAAATATAAAAGATACATTTACAAACGCTGTTCAAGTTAGAAGAATAGCATTAAAAGAACAAGATAGAACATTTGGATACCCATCAATAGTATTTGCAAACAAACTATCAGAGGAAAAACCAATGATGGAAGTTGCATTATCATCAATGTTTACAGTTAAATATGGTTCTATAATAGTAATAGACGATATAGACTATGCAAAAGCATTACCATTATTTGCATTAAGACAAAATATATACACTGATCCACAAAAACCAATGAGAGTTGAACCAAAGATATATCCAATAAATAACCCAGATGAAAATTCACCAGTAATAGTTACTGTTGACTTTGCATTAACTTACTTCATAGTATCAGGAGACGTAGAAAGATCTAAAGTACCAGTATGGTTAGCAATACCAGATGCTGGAGGATACTCAGTTCTTACAGCTTGGTCTGCAGGTAAGTTTGGCGGAAGTTCAATAGCTAACTTTATAAAAGAATCAAATGTTGCAGAAATGACTAAGAATAGAGATTTAATAATACCAGGTAAAGTTGCAGTTCTTAAAGGTGATATAGAAGACTGCTTACCAGGATGGAATGTAGTAATAGGGACAGAAGAATCTATGGAATTGCCTAAGTTCTTAAAAGAATATAAAGCGAAGCAAGATGAAGCTTTAGCAAATGCTTAAGAATAACTAATTTATAGACTATCTAAAATCCAAAGGGGGATAATAACAATGGAAAAATTTATGATTATAGGTGAAAGAATACACTGTATATCACCAGCAATAAGAAAAGCATTAGCTGAAAGAGATCCAGAGCCAATATTAAAGAGAGCGAAAGAACAATTAGAAGCTGGAGCTCATTATATAGATTTCAACATAGGTCCTGCAGAAAGAGATGGAGAAGAATTAATGACTTGGGGAGTTCAATTACTTCAAAAAGAATTTAACAATGTTCCTTTAGCATTAGATACTGCTAACAGAAAAGCGATAGAAGCTGGTCTTAAAGTATATGATAGAACTCATGCAAAGCCAATAATAAATTCTGCAGATGCAGGTGGAAGAATAGATTTAATAGATTTAGCAGGGGAATATGAAGCTAAAGTTATAGCTTTATGTGCTAAAGAAGGTATACCAAGAGATAACGATGAGCGTATGGCTTACTGCCAAGAAATGTTAGAAAGAGGTTTAGTGGCAGGATTAGAACCAGAAGATATGTTATTTGACCCATTATGCTTAGTTATAAAAGGAATGCAAGAGAAGCAATTAGAAGTTTTAGAAGCTATAAAAATGATGACTGAGATGGGATTATTAACTACAGGAGGATTATCTAACGTATCTAACGGATGTCCAAAGCATATAAGACCTATTTTAGACAGTGCATTCTTAGCTATGGCAATGGCAAATGGATTTAGTTCAGCTATAGTAAATCCATGTGATGAAGAATTAATGAGAACTATAAAGTCTTGTGACATAATAAACGGAGCTTCTTTATATGCAGATTCTTATTTAGAATTAAACGAAGGTGCATTTTCATTTAATGCATAATATATAAAGATTATTTTGAAGTATATATGAGGAAATTATGTTTAGCAAATTTAAAGCATAACATAGTTTCCTATGTACCATAAAAATAGATAAGAAGCTTAAAAAGGGGGAAGTAGAGTGAATTTATATAATACAATATTTAATGGATCAGATCAAGCTTTAGCAGCAGCTAAAGGATTATTAAATGAATCAATAGAAAAACATGGAAGAGACCATAAGGTGGCATTCCCTGATACTGCGTATTCATTACCATGCATATATGCAGCTACAGGACAAAAAATGAATTCATTAGCTGACTTAGAAGCTGCTCTAGGAGTAGTTGAAAGTTTAATAAATAGAACTCATTTATTAGAGCATGCTTTAAACTCAGGACTTGCTACAGCTCTTGCAGCTGAAGTTATAGAAGCTATAAAGTACTCAACTATGGAAGCTCCATACAGTGAGCCTTGTGCAGGTCATATAAGTGACCCTATAATAAGATCATTAGGCGTACCTCTAGTTACTGGAGATATACCAGGGGTTGCTGTAGTGCTTGGAGAATGTCCAGACGCTGAAACTGCAGCTAAAGTTATAAAAGACTACCAATCTAAAGGTTTATTAACTTTCTTAGTTGGAAAAGTAATAGATCAAGCTATAGAAGCTGGAGTTAAGATGGGTCTTGAGCTAAGAGTTATACCATTAGGATATGATGTAACTTCTGTTATACATGTAGTATCTGTTGCAGTAAGAGCAGCTTTAATATTCGGAGGATTAACTCCAGGAGATTTAGCTGGATTATTAGACTATACTGCTAAGAGGGTTCCTGCATTTGTTAATGCATTTGGACCATTAAGTGAATTAGTTGTATCTTGTGGAGCTGGAGCTATAGCTTTAGGATTCCCAGTTATAACTGACCAAACAGTTCTTGAAGTTCCAATGAACTTATTAACTCAAAAAGATTATGATAAGTTTGTAGCTACTTCTTTAGAAGCTAGAGGAATAAAGATAAAAATTACTGATATACCAATACCAGTATCATTTGCAGCTGCATTTGAAGGTGAGAGAATAAGAAAGAATGACATGTTCGCAGAATTCGGTGGAAATAAAACTGAAGCTTGGGAATTAGTTATTAAGAAAGAAATGAGTGAAGTTGAAGACCATAAGATAGAAGTTGTTGGTCCAAATATAGATGAAATAGAAGCAGATGGTGTTGTAAGATTACCACTTGCAGTAGTAGTTAAAATAGCTGGTAAAGCAATGCAAGATGATTTTGAGCCAGTTTTAGAAAGACGTCTACATTACTTCTTAAACTATATAGAAGGTGTAATGCACGTTGGTCAAAGAGATATGTCTTGGATAAGAATATCTAAAGATGCTTATGAAAAAGGATTCAGATTAGAGCATATAGGAGAAGTTTTATATGCTAAGATGTTAGATGAATTTGAATCTGTTGTTGATAAATGTGAAGTTACAATAATAACAGATGCTGAAAAAGTATCAGAGTTAAAAGCTGAAGCTATAACTAGATACAATGCTAGAGATGAAAGATTAGCTTCATTAGTTGATGAAAGTGTTGAAGAATTCTATTCTTGTAACCTTTGTCAATCATTCGCACCTGCACACGTTTGTGTTGTTACTCCTGAAAGACTTGGACTTTGTGGAGCTGTTAGCTGGTTAGATGCTAAAGCTACTAAAGAATTAGATCCAACAGGACCATGCCAACCAATAGTTAAAGGTGAATGTTTAGATGACAGAACAGGAGTATGGCAATCAGTTAATGAAACAGTAGGAGAAATATCTCAAGGTGCTGTTGAAAGTGTTACTTTATACTCAATACTTGAAGATCCAATGACTTCTTGTGGATGTTTCGAATGTATATGTGGTATAATGCCAGAAGCTAACGGATTTGTTATAGTTAACAGAGAATTCTCAGGAATGACTCCAGTTGGTATGACATTTGGTGAGCTTGCTTCTATGACTGGTGGAGGAGTTCAAACTCCAGGATTCATGGGCCACGGAAGACACTTCATATCTTCTAAGAAGTTTGCTTACGCAGAAGGTGGACCAGAAAGAATAGTTTGGATGCCAAAAGAATTAAAAGAGTACGTAGCTGAAAAATTAAATGCTACTGTTCAAGAAATGACGGGTATAGAAAACTTCACAGATATGATATGTGATGAGACTATAGCTAGTGACTCTGAAGGAGTATTAGCTTTCTTAGAAGAAAAAGGTCATCCAGCATTATCTATGGAATGTGTAATGTAATTTAGCATATAGGGGGATAAATCAATGAAAGTTATACCAAGCTTAAAATATTCAGATAAACATACTTGGGTAAAAGTTGAAGGTGACTACGCTTATGTAGGAATAACAGATTTCGCTCAAGATCAATTAGGAGAAGTATTATTTGTTGAAATGCCAGAAGTTGAAGATGAATTAACTTTAGGTGAAGAATTTGGAGTAGTTGAATCTTCAAAGGTTGCATCTGACTTAATAGCTCCTATATCTGGAGAAGTAGTTGAAATAAATGAAAAATTAGACGATGAACCAGAATATATAAACGAAGATGCATATGATGCATGGATAGTAAAAGTTAAAGTTTCAGATGCTGATGAGTTAGAAAACTTATTAAATGCAGAAGCTTATGAAGCAGGATTAGAATAGTATAATAAGGAGTATCGTAGATTTGAGTGCACGCAAATCTACCGTACTCCTTTTTACTTTGCATAGGTGGTTAAATTTGTAATGTTATAAAATATAGAAACTAAATATAGCCGATAATAGGATGAATTTAAATACTTATAATACAATTTATGGTAAAATTATGTTAGAACAAAGTATTGGGGGGGATTTATATGATAAAAGTAAATTTTAAATCACATAATAAAGAAGTTTACTGCAACGAAGGGGATAATTTATTAGAAGTTGCAAGAAACTCAAATATATTTATAGATGCTCCATGTAATGGAAATGTATCTTGTGGGAAGTGTAAAGTTAAGCTACTGAAAGGGAAAGTAGATACACAAAAAACACTACACATAAAAGATGAAGAATGGGAACAAGGATATATATTAGCATGTCACACAAAGTTAATAGAAGATGTAGAAATAAAAGTTCCTTCTAAACTATCATCATCTATGCATGGTATGAAAATAGAAGGTAGCGACAAAAATAAAGACAAAGAAATATTTGATAGAGCTAAAAATATAATAGAAACTCATGATTTAGATTTTAAAACAAATATAGTAAAAACTTATATAGAATTAGATGAACCTACTTTAGATGATAATATAAGTGATGTAGATAGATTAGAAAGACACGTAAGAAACAATTTAGGATTCAATGAAATAGATTTTAGATTAGAATTACTTAGAAAAATGCCTATGATATTTAGAGAAAGTGATTTTAAAATAACAATAACTTATGTTAAAAAGAAAAATAAAGTAACAATATTAAATATAGAATGTGGTAATACAGAAGATAAACTTTATGGAGCTGCCATAGATATAGGAACAACTTCTGTTGTGGTTTGTTTAGTAAATTTGTATACTAAAGAAGTTGTAGACAAAGCATCATCTGGAAATGCTCAAATAAAATATGGAGCGGATGTTATACATAGAATAATATACTCAACAAAGAAAAATGGATTAGAGCAATTAAATAAAGCAGTAATAGACGAAACAATAAATCCGTTACTAGAGTCTATATACACAAGAAATGATATAAATAAGGACAATGTAGTAACTCTTATGGTAGCAGGAAACACAACTATGTCGAGTTTATTCTTAGGCGTATATACAGATTATTTAAGACAAGAACCATTTATACCACCGTTTTTAAAATCACCAAAGTTAATGGGAGAAGATATAGGGCTTAATGTTAATGCCAGTGCATACGTTTATCTTGCTCCGTCTGTAGCAAGTTATGTAGGAGGAGATATTACAGCAGGAGTACTATCAGCAGGCATTTGGGCTAGCGAAGAAAATGTATTATTTATAGACTTAGGGACTAACGGTGAAATAGTATTTGGTAATAAAGATTATATGATGAGTTGTGCTTGTTCAGCAGGACCTGCATTCGAAGGTGGAGGAATAAGCTGTGGAATGAGAGCATCAAATGGTGCTATAGAAAAAGTTAATATAAATAAAGAAACTTTAAAACCAGAACTTACAATAATAGAAAATTGTGAGCCTTTAGGGATATGTGGTTCGGGAATAATAGATTTAATATGCCAAATGTTAATTAAAGGAATAATAGATAGAAGAGGTAAAATACATAGAGATTTAAAGAATGAAAGAATTAGATTTAATGAACATGAAATAGGAGAGTATGTATTAGCATTTAAAGAAGAATATAATTTAGAAAATGATATAACAGTAACTGAAGTTGATATAGATAACTTTATAAAAGCAAAGGGGGCAATATATTCAGGTGCTGCGACGCTTATAGAAAGCTTAGGAATGGATTTTAGTATTATAGACAAGGTTTATATAGCAGGGGGAATAGGAAACAACCTAAACATTGAAAATTCAATTCTAATAGGATTACTTCCAGATATAGAAAGAGAAAAATTTGCATACATAGGAAATAGCTCTTTAGTTGGTTCTTATCTTGCTTTAATAAGCAAAGATGCAAAGAGAAAGCTTCAAGAAATAGGAAATGAAATGACATATGTTGAATTAAGTGTTTATCCAACGTATATGGATGAATTTATATCAGCATGTTTCTTACCACATACAAATATAGAACAATTCCCAACGGTTAAGGGATTATTGGAGGGTTAGGTTATGGATTTAACTTCTAAAATGAAAAGAGCTATGGAAATTAAAAATAGCAACTTTGGGAATAAAATAGAGTTTGCTTATCCAAATGAAACATTAGCTATTAGTACGACTAGTGATAGTTGCAATTTAAGTTGTGCCCATTGTAATGGACACTACTTAAAAAATATGACTCCAATACAAGATTATAAAAGCAAGGCAAAAGGAAGAAATTTAAGTAGTTTTTTATTAAGTGGAGGATGCAGTTTTGAAGGAGATATTCCTATAAATAGACACATAGACACTATAAAGCAACTTAAAAAAGAAGGATATAAATTAAATGCTCATTTAGGTCTCATGAGTAAAGAAGCTATTGAAACAGTATGCCAATACATAGATATAGTATCTTTCGATTTAGTATTTGATAAAGATACTATAAGAGAGGTATATAAAATTAATAAAGATAAAGAAGACTATATAAAAGCATATGAGTTAATAAAACAAAATACAGAAGTTGCACCACACATATGCATAGGCTTAAAAGGTGGGCAAATAAAAGGGGAGTACGAAATCATAAATTACTTATCAGAAAATCCTCCTAAAAAAGTAACATTTATAGTATTAATACCAACAAAAAATACTGAATATGAAAAAGTAAGTCCACCAAGCCTAGGCAAAGTGGCGGACTTACTTTGTGAAGCAAGAATAAGTTTACCCAATACAGAAATTAATCTAGGGTGTATGAGACCTAGAGGTCAATATAGAAAAGAATTAGATGAGTTAGCATTAATGTGTGGGGTTAACAAAATAGTACTACCCTCTAAAAGTGCAAAGAACAAAGCAATAGAGATGAATATTAATACAGTAGAGACTAAGGAGTGTTGTGTATTATGATTAGGGTATCATTGGGAACTGCAATAGAGCTGGGGTTAGTAAATAAGAAAAGTGATATACCTCCTACAACTGCATATATAATGATTGGAGATAAGTGTAATAATAAATGTGCATTTTGTTCGCAGTCAACAGATAGTAGTGCAAGAAAGGACAAGCTTTCAAGAGTAACTTGGCCACAGTACTCAAAAGAAGAAATCTTAAATTCATTTAAAAATTATAAAGAAAAAAATATAAAAAGAATATGCATTCAATCTATGGCAAGTGATGATGCACATGAAACAGTGGGAGAATTTATATCTTACATCAAAGATAAGATAAGTATGCCAATATCTTTATCTGCAAAACTTGAGAAAAAAGAAGATATTGAAAGATTCTTTTCATGCGGAGTAGACAAGATAGGAATAGCGATAGATGCAGCAAATAAAGAGTTGTATGAAAATGTAAAAGGAAATAATTATGAAGAAAAATTAAAACTTATAACTAGCATGGCACGTAAATATGAAGGTAAGATAAGTACTCATATAATTGTGGGATTAGGGGAATCTCACAAGGATATCTATGATCTATATACATATTTGAAAGAAAATAATGTAACTATAAGCTTATTTGCATTCACTCCTGTGAGAGGCACTAAAATGGAGAAAGTAAGTCAACCTAATATAGAAAGTTATAGAAGGGTACAACTTATGACTTATATGATAGATAAAGGATATACAGGTGATGAATTTACTTTTAAAGATGGATATATAGAAAATGTAAACATAGATGATGAAATAAAAAAAGACATAGAAAATGGATATCCTTTTGAAATAAGAGGATGTAAAAATTGTAATAGACCTTATTACAATGAAAGACCAGGAAGTACTATTTATAATTACTCAAGAAGGCTAAGGGAAGAAGAAATACAACTTGCTATAAAGGAGATAAATCTAGGGGGAGAATAATATGGACAAGTGGAGAGTAGTAAGGAGTAAATCATATAATGGGGCAATGAATATGGCAATTGATGAAGCTATAATGATTGCACATAAAGAAGGTAGAGTAAAGCCTACTCTTAGATTTTATACTTGGGATCCTGCATGTATAACTATAGGATATTTTCAAAAACTTGAAGATGAAATAGATTTAGAAAGATGTAAAAAGCTAAATGTAGATTGTATTAGACGAATTACAGGAGGTAGAGCGGTACTTCATGAAGATGAGTTAACATACAGTATAATAGTGGGTGAAGATAATCCGTTAATGGATAGTAGTATAACAACATCATATAAATTTATAAGTGAAGGTTTAATAAAAGGTTTAAATTTATGTGATGTATATACAGATGAGTTAAATAAAGGTGAGAAAATAGGTAGAGAAAATTTATCGGCTGCATGTTTTAATGCACATGCATCTTATGAAATTGCTATTAACAAAAAGAAAGTAGTAGGAAGTGCTCAAAGTAGGAAAGATGGAGTTATATTACAACATGGTTCTATAGTATTAGACTTTGATGTAAATAAACTGTTTGAGATTATAAAAACAGAAAGCAAAGAAAAAAAAGAACGTTTAATAAATTTCACAGCTAGAAAAGCTAGTGGAATAGAAAATGAAACCAATATAAAACTAGATATAAATGAGCTTGAAAAAAATTTAATACAAGGAATCGAGGATCATTTTAATATTGAGTTTATAGAAGAGAATTTAACGCAATATGAGTATAACCTAGCTGAGATATTGTATGAAAAATATAGTAGTGACGAATATAATAAAAAGAGATAAAACTAATTGACTTTATATAAATCAAAGTGATATACTCAAAATATAAATAAATAGTAAAATTTTGAAATCATGAAGGTTTCTTTAGTGTATTGAAATACCTGAAGGAACCTTTTTTTGATTATACTTATAAACGTTTTACTAAAAGGGTATTACTTGAAAAATCTAATAAAAATAGGTTATTTAAACAATCAAGTAGTATAAAAATAATACTTAGAAATAAGTAAAATCAATTTTATGGAGGGGATTAATATGTGTGAATCAGCAGCTTATGTTTTAAAGAATGATAAACTTGAAAGGGTTATGGATAATGTAGTAAGTGTAGACCCGCTTGAAGGAAAAGTTTATTTAACAGATCTATTAGGAGAACAAAAAATAGTAGATGGGAAGATAAAAGAAATAAGATTAATGGATCATAAAATAATAATATCAGAGGATAAATAATTATAAGATTTAAAATAATGAAAACGACTAAAAAGATATATTAGGGGAAGAAATATATGATAATAGCAGTTATAGACGGAATGGGTGGAGGAATAGGCGCTCAAATAGTATCAAATCTTAGAGAAGAATTACCTACATACATAGATATATACGCACTAGGGACCAATTCTATTGCAACAAGTTCAATGATGAAGGCTCATGCCAACAAAGGTGCAACAGGAGAAAATGCTATCATAACATCGGTTAAAAAAGCAAATATAGTAGTATCTCCTATTTCAATAGTAATGCCAAATTCAATGATGGGAGAAGTTACTTGCAAAATAAGTGAAGCTGTAGTAGATAGTGAAGCTTTAAAAATACTTTTGCCAATCATGCCAGAAAATATAGAGTTGGTAGGGTTAGAAAATAAACCTTTAGCACTGCTTATTAAAGATGCTATAAAAGTAATTAAAAAGGAATTTAATATAAAATAATGGGGGAATAACAATGCTATTTAATAATGATAGAATAAAATACCATCACGCAGATGATCATGACCACGAACATGGACATGCACATGACCACGTACACCCACATTCTCATGGAGATAGTCCAGAAAATAAAGATGAAAAAACTTTAAAAATATTATTACTTCACTGGGTAAATCATAATGAAAGTCATGAAGAAGGATTTAGAGAGTGGGTAGACAAAGCGAGAGCAATAGGCAAAGAAGAAACAGCTAATAGTATAGAAAAGGCTATTGAATATATGAAACAAGCTAATGAAATGCTTATAGAAGCTAAAAAACATATGTAAGTAAATTAAAACCATGGGGGTTTAAACTAAGAAAGACCTTCATGGTTTTTTATAGACCTCAATTGAATATAGAAGCACCTATATTAATATTATATTTAAGCAGAGTATACCAAATTAGAAAATCACACCATAAAATGTACTAATATATTTTATAATAAATTATATAATAAATATTGACTAAATTAAATATTTATTATATAATTTATTTATAGAGCTAATACGGAGAAGTACTCAAGCGGCTCAAGAGGATCCCCTGCTAAGGGATTAGGCTGGATTAAACCGGTGCGAGGGTTCGAATCCCTCCTTCTCCGCCAGTAACGGACTATCATTTAAACGATAGTCTTTTTTTGTGTAATTAATAGATAAATGAAGGGAGAAATTCTTTATGAGAAGTAGTAGAGAAAGAGCTTATAGCATGCTAAATAGAGCTCAAAATTCCAAGTACATATTAGTAAGAGACTCTTTTATAGTTGGTATAATAGTAGGAATTATAATTGTAATACATAGAACTATTGCATCAAAGCTAGCGCATGTATTTATGGAGATTTATTCTAAGGGAAGAGAAAACCTATCATTTATACCAATCATATTTATATTACTTATAGCCTTAGGATATTTTGTAGCACAAGAAGTAAAAAAAGAACCTATGATATCAGGTAGTGGTATACCTCAAGTTGAAGGTATTCTAACGAGAAGACTTAAGATGAATTGGTTTAAGATTTTAATAAATAAATTTGTAGGAGGCCTTATTTGTTTGGGTGCTGGACTATCAGTAGGTAGAGAAGGACCATCAGTTCAAATGGGGGCTTGTGTAGGAGAAGGGGTATCAAAACAATTAAACAAGCTAGAGAATGAAGAAAAATATTTAATAACAAGTGGGGCAAGTGCAGGATTATCGGGTGCATTTAATGCGCCACTATCAGGAGTTATGTTTGCACTTGAAGAAACTCACAAAAACTTTTCACCCCAGGTTTTATTATCAGCTATGATAGCTTCAGTAACTGCAGACTTCGTAGCTAAACAATTCTTTGGGATAATACCATCATTACATTTTTCTAAATTAACTCCGATACCATTACAGTATTACTGGGTACTTATAATATTAGGTATAACAATAGGTATAAGTGGTGTTATTTTCAATAAAGGAATATTAAAAACACAAAGTATATTCAAAAAAAGTAAAATGAGTATAGAGCTCAAAATTATAATACCTTTTATATTAACTGGATTTATAGGTTTAATATCACCTATATTGCTAGGTGGAGGTCATGAACTTATAATGAGTTTACAAGAAAGTCATTTAACTATAAATATATTAATTATATTTATTATAGTTAAGTTTATATTTACATTTATAAGTTTTGGATCAGGAGTTCCTGGAGGGATATTTTTCCCGTTACTTACAATAGGTGCGTTGGTAGGAAATGTAGTAGGACTTGTATCAATATTATATTTAGATGTACCAAGTAGCTATATGATGAACTTTGTTGTGTTAGCTATGGCTGGACATTTTGCCGCAACAGTAAAGGCTCCTATAACAGCAATAATATTAATATTAGAGATGACAGGTTCTCTAGATCACTTATTAGCACTTTCTATAGTTGTAATTATTGCACAATTAACATCAGATACTTTAAACTCACATCCAATATATGAAAGTCTTTTAGAAGGATTATTAGAAAAGGGAACTTATAAGTATGAAGGTAGCTCGGTTAAAAAGACATTATTAGAAGTAGCAGTTCATATTAATAGCAACCTTGATGGAAAGTGTATAAAGGATGTATATTGGCCTAATAATTGTTTAGTAGTTGCAATTGCTAGGGGGGATACAGAAATAATACCTAAAGGAGAAACAGAAATAATTGCAGGTGATTATTTAACTGTTATGACTGAACAAAGTAATTCTGCGGATATATTAGATAAGGTACTTCAGCTAGCAGACGATTAGTAGGAATAATTATTAAGGAGCTAAAATCTTTTATTATAAGGATTTTAGCTCTTTTTAAATTAAATAGTCATACAAAGTATATATGTTTTTATTTAATATAGTGTTATTAAATTTGAGAGGGGTAATCTTTCATAGTTTATAAAATAAGATCACATTATGATCAGTATTAGGACCTTTATTTATACTTAAATTAATATATAGATGATTAATATACAATAATATGGAGTAGTTACTATGTATTTTTCTAAGATTTTTAGTTTACAATCAGATAAGGACAATTTTTCTTTAAACGGCTTGAGAAATTTTAGCGATTATTTCTATAAAATTTCTTCTTTTTTTAATTATATATTATAATAGTGTTTAGCTATGTATTAACTAGATTATTCAAGTCTATCAATTAGACATATTTAAAAATATAAATAAGATTAATGTAAACAGCAAATTGCATATAATTATAAGGTGTAAAAACTGATTATATAGTAACAGATATAGATTATATAGACAATTATAAAATAAACAAATAATACTTCAAGGTGGTAGTTTATGATAAGTGTAGATAAATTGAATGAGAATCAACAAACAGCGGTAAATCATATAGATGGACCTTGTATGGTGCTTGCAGGTCCTGGATCGGGTAAGACTAGAGTAATAACATATAGAATTGCTAATATGGTTGTGAATAAAGAGATAAAGCCTACTAGTATACTTGCCATAAGCTTTACTAAGGCATCTTCAGTAGAAATGAAAAACAGAGCATTAAGTTTAAGTAAAGATTATAGAATGAATAAGGTTACATATGGAACATTCCACTCTGTATTTTTTAGGATTCTAAGATATTTTGAAAAATATAACTTAGATAGTATATTTGATGAAAAGTCAAAGAGATTAGTTTTAAGAGGTATTCTTAAAAGTTTAAACGTAGAAAATGCGGATGATGATGAAACTATAGGGCAAGTTATAAATGAAATATCGTATGTAAAGAATGAATTGATGGAAAATAGAGATTTTAAGTCTGAAATATTAAGTAGTGATGAGTTTACAAAAACTTATACTATGTATGAAGAACATAAAAATCAAATAAATAAAATTGATTTTGATGATATGTTAATAAAAACATACCACTTGCTACAAAATAATAAGTCAGCATTAGAGATGATTCGTAACGTATATAAATATATTCTTGTGGATGAATTTCAGGATATAAATAAGGTACAGTTTGAGGTACTTAAATTAATAGCTAACCCTAGAAATAATATATTTGTAGTTGGAGATGAAGATCAAAGTATTTATGGATTTAGAGGGTCAAGACCAGATTTTTTACTGGAATTTGAAGAATACTTTGAAAATACTAAAAAGGTACTATTAGATATTAATTATAGATCAAAAAATGAAATAATAGATGTAGCAAATAGACTTATAGAGAAAAATGAAAATAGGTATGAGAAAGTTATAAAGTGTAGCCGAGGTAAAGGGGCTAGTGTTAATTATGTATCTCCACAAGATTCAGAAGAAGAAGCTTTATTTATAGCTAAAGAGATTTTAGAAGAGATAAAAAAAGACTACGTAGAATATACAGATTTTGCAGTTATATATAGAACTAATATTCAATCAAGAGCCCTTGTAGATGTATTTATGGACATGAGGATTCCTTTTGTTGTGAAAGATTCTGTCGTTACAATATATGACCATTGGGCTTCACAAGATATTTTAGCGTATTTAAGAATAGGTATAGATCCAAAGTCTAATAAAGATTGGGTGAGAA
Source organism: Romboutsia sp. (assembly GCF_035470145.1). GTDB lineage: Bacteria > Bacillota > Clostridia > Peptostreptococcales > Peptostreptococcaceae > Romboutsia_D. Next base: position 328 of record NZ_DATIRC010000076.1, on the reverse strand, counting down.
TTATAAATAAACCTTTTAGATATATTTCTAAAGACAATGTAAATATGGTAAAAGAAGAATCTGATTTTATAAATGCATTAATAAATAAATGCGACCTTCATCCTAAGCAGGTAAAGACTATAAATGATTTAGAAATAGATTTAAGTTATATAAAAACATTAAATCCTAAGAATGCTATATCTTATATTAGAACAAGTTTAGATTATGATAGATATATACTAGATTATTGTTCAAATAGAAAGATAAAAGCTAATGGTTTAGTAGAGATTTTAAATGAACTAGAAAGTTCAGCTACAAACTTTAAAACTATACAGGAGTACTTAGATCA
>NZ_DATIRC010000075.1:0-7641 GCF_035470145.1 Romboutsia sp. | reverse complement strand
TATTTAAAGACCATGAAGTATTTTGTGATAAAAAGGTAAGAAGGATAGGAGATCCTATAGCTTTTGTAGTAGCAAACTCTAAAGAATCTGCAAAAAATGCTCTAAACAATATAAAAGTAAACTATAAAGAAATCGAAGAAGTATTTGACCCGATAAAAGCTATGGAAAAAGATTCTATTAAAGTACATGATAATGATAGTAATATAGTACATCACTTTAAACTTAGAAATGGTGATGTAGATAAAGCCTTTGAAGAATGTGATGTAATAGTTGAAAATGAATATAAAGTTCCTCAAGTTGACCATGTATTTTTACAACCTGAAAGTGGAGTGGCAAAACTTGATGAAGAAGGTAATATAGTATTGTACATAGCAACTCAATATCCTCATTTTGACCAAATAGAAGTAGCAGAAGCACTTAATATAGATAAAGATAAAGTAAGAATAATAAACTGTGCAGTTGGAGGAGCATTTGGGGGAAGAGAAGATATTACAATGCAAATATATTTAGCATTAGCAGCAAAAGTCTTAAAAAGGCCAGTCAAAACAACCTACTCTAGAGAAGAATCATTTATAGCACATTCTAAAAGACATTCAATGATTATGAAATATAAAACTGGAGCAACTAAAGATGGAAAATTAAAAGCATTAAAAGCCACTATTATAGGAGATACAGGAGCTTATGCATCTTGGGCAATAAATGTTTTAAGGAAAGCAGGAGTACATGCAAGTGGACCATATGAAATAGAAAATGTATGGGTAGATAGTTATGCAGTATATACAAACAATCCATTTAGCGGTGCTATGAGAGGATTTGGAGCAACACAAGTTCCAGTAGCTCATGAGCAACAAATGGATATGTTAGCAAAAAAACTAAACATGGATCCAGTACAATTTAGACTTAAAAATATATTCAAAAAAGGAAGTAAAACAGCCACAAATCAAATATTAAAAGAAAGTGTTCCACTTGAGAAATGTATAAAAGAAGTTAGTAAAAATATGGATTTTAGCAAAAAAGGATGCGGCATAGGAATAATGTTTTATGGAACAGGATATGGAAATGGATTCCCGGATGTTTCAAATGCAAGAGTTAAAATAAATGAAGAAGGAAAATTAGAAATATACGTTGGAGCAACTGAAGTTGGTCAAGGTGCAAAAACTATAATGAGCCAAATAGGGGCTGAGGTTTTAAGTATTAGTATGGAAGATGTAATATTTATAAATGAAGATACATCAATAACACCAGACTCAGGAACAGCTGCTGCAAGCCGTCAAACTTACAACACAGGAAATGCTATAAAAATAGCTTGTGAAAAATTAAAAGATGAAATAAGCAAGGTATATGATGTAAAAAGTTGTGATTTGAAAGAAGTTTATAAAAATATGGATAAATCCATTTTAAGTAAAGAAGCATCATTTACAGCATACTCAACAACAATGAATGAAGAAACTGGAATTGGAAACCCATACTGGCCATATACTTTTGGTGCATGTGGAGTAGAAGTAGATGTAAATGAAGAAAGCGGAAAAGTGAATATATTAAAAGCAGTAGTAGCACAAGATGTAGGAAAAGCAATAAATCCTCATTTAATAGAAGGTCAAATAGATGGAGGATTTGCTATGGGTGTAGGATATACCTTGATGGAAGATTTAAACGTTGTAAATGGGAAAATCAAAAACAACAGATTATCAAAATATCTTATACCAACATCACTAGATATAATAGATTTTAAAAAGATAATAGTAGAAGATGAAGAAAGTTCTGCACCTTTTGGAGCTAAAGGAATAGGAGAACCAGTTATGGTGTATGTAGCCCCAGCTATTTTAAATGCAATATATAGTGCAATTGGAACTAGAATAAATGAATTACCTGCAACACCTGATAAAATACTTAAAACAATAAAATCGTCTATATAGATTGGGGATATTTTATGGATACTAAAAAATTAATAGATTTAGCTATGAAAAATAAAAGTGCTGACTTAGTTTTTAAAAACGCAAAAGTAGTCAATGTGTTTTCACATGAAATAATAAATGCAGATGTAGCAATACATGATGGAATAATAGTTGGAGTAGGAAATTATGATGGAGCCGAAAACATAGACTTACAAGGGAAATTTATAGTCCCAGGACTTATAGACTCCCATGTTCATATAGAATCTTCTATGGTATCACCAACAGAATTTGCAAAGGCAATAGTACCAAGAGGAACAACTACAATAATAGCAGATCCACATGAAATAGCAAACGTATGTGGATTAGATGGTATAGAATATATGCTAAAATGTAGTGAAAACTTACCACTAGATGTATATCTTATGTTACCATCTTGTGTACCAGCAACGAGTTTTGAAAATTCGGGTGCAATATTAAAAGCCAACGATTTAGAAAAATTTATAAATCACCCTAGGATACTAGGACTTGGAGAAATGATGAATTATCCAGGGGTTATATACAAAGATGAAGAAGTAATAAACAAAATTGAATTAGCTCATAAAAATAATAAATTTATAGATGGTCATGGACCAAATATGAAAAATGAAGAACTAAATGCATATGTTATAAGTGGAGTAGGTACAGAACATGAGTGTTCAAATGTTGATGAAATGATAGAAAGACTTAGACTGGGAATGTATATTATGATAAGAGAAGGTTCTGCAGCTAGAAATTTAGAAACCTTAGTAAGAGGAGTAAATAACTTTAATTATCAAAGATGTTTATTCTGTACAGATGATAAACATCCAGAAGATATATTAAATAAAGGTCACATAGACAACAACATAAGACTTTCAATAAAAAATGGAATAGACCCAATAAGTGCTATACAAATGGCAACAATAAATGCAGCTACTTGCTATAATCTAAAAAACATAGGTGCCATAGCCCCAGGATATTATGCTGATATATTAATAGTAGATGACTTAAAAGAATTTAATGTAGAAAAAGTTTATAAAAAAGGTATGCTAGTTGGAGAAAATAAAAAGCCTTTATTTAAAAGTAATGATGTTGATAATTCTAAAGTTATAAATACAATAAACATACTAGATATAAAAAAAGAAAACTTAAGCATAAAACTAAAAGACGATATAGTAAATGTTATAAGATTACTTCCACATAATTTGGTAACAGAAAAAGTAACTAGAAAAGTTGATTTAGAAAATAATGAATTTAAATACAATGATAAACTTGATATATTAAAACTTGTTGTACTTGAAAGACATAAAAATACTAAAAATATAGGACTTGGATTAGTTGAAAACTTTAAACTTAAAAATGGTGCAATAGCATCAACAATAGCACATGACTCACACAATATAATAGTTGTTGGAGATAATGATGAAGACATATTAAATGCTATAGGTGAAGTTGAAAATATTGGTGGTGGAATAGCTATTTCATCACAAAATAAAATATTAGATAGCTTACCACTTATAATAGGTGGACTTATGAGTGATAAAGATATAGAATATGTAAACTCTAAATTAAATAATATGCTAAGCATAGCATATGATAAATTAAATGTAAGTAAAGAAATTGATCCTTTCATGACACTATCATTTTTAGCACTTCCAGTAATACCACAGATAAAGCTTACAGATAAAGGACTGTTTGATGTAGTTAAATTTGATTTTATAAAAATATAATAAAGTTTTTTCTAGAAATTCAAAGTATGATTTTGTTGAAATAGCTCTATAAAATTGTCCAGCATTATAAATAAAGTACAAGTTGATTAGTTAAATTCAAAATATTTAGCTCATATAATTAAATAAGCTAACTTAAATTATTCACTAGTATAGTTTTAATATAAGTATAGCAAAAAATGAAGGGGGTTTTGTGTATATGGAGTTTTTAGAAAAAAGATTTAAACTCAAAGAACACAATACTAATGTAAAAACTGAAATACTAGCAGGAATAACAACGTTTATGACAATGGCTTACATACTAGTTGTAAATGCTAATATTTTAGGTGATACAGGAATGGACAAAGGTGCAGTATTTGCAGCGACTGCAATAGCTGCATTTATAGGAACTATTCTTATGGGATTACTTGCAAATTATCCAATAGCACTAGCACCAGGTATGGGACTAAATGCCTTCTTTGCTTACTCGGTAGTTATATCTATGGGACATAGTTGGCAATTTGCTTTATGTGCTGTATTTATTGAAGGTATAATCTTTATATTACTAACAGTTACAAACATACGTGAAGAAATAATAAACTGTATACCTCCACTTTTAAAACATGCAGTTACAGCAGGTATAGGATTATTTATTGCATTTATAGGACTCGTTAATACAGGAATAGTAACATCAGGGGGAGCGATATTAACTCTTGGAAGTATGAAAGCACCTTTAGTACTACTTTCAGTATTTGGTCTTATAATAGCAGCAGTACTTATGTGTAAAAATGTTAAAGGTGCATTTTTACTATCTATGATAATAACAGCAGCTGTGGGAATGGTGTGTGGATTAGTAGAACTTCCAAAAGCTGTAGTATCAAGCATCCCATCTTTAGAACCAGTATTTTTAAAGGCCTTTTCAGTTGAGACATCACAAATATTTAGTTTTGATATGGTAGTAGTAGTATTTACATTCTTATTTGTTGACTTATTTGACACAGTAGGATGTTTAGTAGGAGTAGCATCAAAAGGAAATCTTTTAAATGAAGATGGAACATTGCCTCGTGCTAAGCAAGCTTTACTTGCAGACTCAATAGGAACAACAGTAGGAGCACTTCTTGGAACTTCTACAGTTACTTCTTATGTTGAAAGTTCAGCAGGAATAGCAGAAGGAGGAAGAACAGGGCTTACTGCAGTAACTACAGGATTTTTATTTTTAATATCTTTATTCTTTGCACCAATATTTACAGCAATACCTCCTCAAGCAACAGGACCAGTTTTAATATTAGTTGGGGTATTAATGGCAAGTTCGGTTCTTGAAATAAACTTTAAAGATCCAACAGATGCAATACCTGCATTTTTAACATTTACTATGATGCCACTTGCTTATAGCATAGCTGATGGTATTATATTTGGTATAATATCTTATACTATACTTAAGCTTATATGTGGTCAAAGAGAAAAAATTAACTTATCACTTATAATTTTAAGCATATTATTTGTACTAAAATTTGTATTCTTATAAGATAAATAAGTCTCCTTTGATATAGTTTATATTGAAGGAGACTTGATTTATTTAATATAAATATAGAAAAAAATATCTTCATACAATATAATCAAATTATAAACTAAAAAAATATAACTATTTTCACGTAAATATAGTAAAACTATAATAGGAAGGCGTACTTATGTTTAATTTAAATGATTGTGTAGGATTTATGACAAATAAATATAATAAAGAAATTACAGAAGCTTTTAATGAAAGAGTTTTAAAGCATGGTATAACTAGAGTACAATGGATAGCTCTATATTATATAGGAGAAAATGAAGGTATTACTCAAAAACAATTAGCTCAAACTGTGGACTCAAAAGAATCTTCAATTGTTAGATTAATAGACAGAATGGAAAAAGAAGATATAGTTAAAAGAGAAAAAGATTGTAGTGATAGAAGAATTACAAAGTTATATTTAACACAAAAAGGAGTACAAAAAAGAGAAGAAATACTTCCTATAGGGAAGAAATTTTCAGATGACAGCATAAAGGGAATAAAAGAAGAAGATTTAGAAACTTTGAAAAATGTACTAAATAAAATAGTAGAAAATTTAAAAAATAATTAAAAATAAGTTTACATAAGCACTATAAGGTGCTACACTTTAGTTGAATAGTTGCTATGCTAATTATATGCATAGCATATAATTTAAGGGGGAATTGACAATGAAAAAAGATGTAAGAGGAATGTTAAACGCATTTACACAAGGGCTAGGAGCTGTAAGCGAAACTAATAAGGCAAATGTTAATGCATTTATGCGCCTTTTAAGTACTGGATATAAAGAAGGAGCTTTAACTACTAAGACTAAAGAACTTATGAGTGTTGCAATAGGAGTATATAATCGTTGTGAATACTGTATAGTTTATCATGTGTATAAATCTTTAGAATTAGGTGCTACAAGAGAAGAAATAATGGAAGCGGCTATGGTTGCAGTTGGATTTGGGGGAGGTCCTTCTATGGCATATAGCGTAACTTTATTAAAAGATAGCATAGATGAATTTGAAAATGACTTCAAATAAAATAATTAATATTATAATAAAAAAATAATCAAGTGATAAAAAAGCTAGGCGATTTGCCTAGCTTTTTCTAGTGAATTACAATGTATATCCAACTAATTCCATAAATCCCTTTCCAGAAATACTTTTTATTTCGTGGTTATTCAATTTTTCTTTTATAGATACTAAACAAGTACCTTCCCATATTGACTTAAGAGGTTCTAGAAGGAGCATTTCCTGTTCCTCAAAATCTGGAACCACATTTATATTCATATTAAAATCAGGTAGTATAATGTTCCATTCCACAGGATATACTGTTGATGTAGTTGGACTATTCCAATATCTAGTAGGTTGCAAAATAACATTTTGTGTAAATTTCAAATCTCCATTTATGTCAATGCAATTAGCCATAGAAGAAAAACTTTTACTTGTTTGGATGAGTAATTCACGACCATCATCTAATTGAAGTCCGAACCAATTCCAATTAGGCATATCAAGTGTATATCCCCATTGGTGATCAAACCAGCCTTCACCTTTTACTTTTACAATTTCTTTTGTTTCTTTATCTTTAATATATCCTTCTACAGTATTTCTAGTAAAAGAATAGTAAAATAATTCATTGGGTTTTCCATCTTCTCCTATTAATGCAATAGGCTTATTAGGAAAGAATAGTAAATCAATGATATTATCATCTTCAATAATATTAACGTTAAAATAATTATTTGTTTCATCTAAAAAGTCAAATGAAGAATTTCCATATGAAAGTTTCATAGGGTTATGTTTAATATAAGCATCTTTCATTATCTTATGGGGGTAAGGAAGTTTGCATCTAAGAAGATTCATAAATTGTTTCCACATCTTTTTATCGCATGGAAATCGTAAAAGTAAATTAATAATTAATTCAGGATCAGTAAAGGAATAACTAATATGGGTATTCTTTTTTAAGTCTATAAGAGAAAAGATTAAATAATGCCCTTTGAAAAAATCAAACTCCCCTATACTAAAAAAAGAAGCCATTGTTGCATAATTTCTACCATTATCCCCTTTAAGAAAAGCATAATAATACCACCATTCCATATTTGAATTACAATGGTTTCTTGTATCTTTAGGGAGATTAACATTATTAGAAATATCTGTACATGAACGCTTATTCATAATAATCACCTACTAAAATATTTTAGTATAAAATATGAATGCGGACATGATTTGGTTACAATCAAGAAATAGGTAGAGCTGGCCGTGACGGAGAGTTGAGTGATTGTATATTAAATTTCATTTGCTATCATTTCCGATTTGCATTTTACGATTTTTAAACTTTTATAATAGGAAATAATATATCAGCTAATATTTCAGATCTAGCAATTATAATAAATACCTTATTCATCATAAGTATTTATAAAGAGAGAGCCGCTACTATCTATTTCTGCATAAAATACATCGGAAACTGAATTAATATTTTGTTTTTTTAGTTGTTTATA
>NZ_DATIRC010000074.1:0-4819 GCF_035470145.1 Romboutsia sp. | reverse complement strand
GAACTATAAACATAGATGATGGAAAAAAAGAAACAATATCTAAAAATACTACTCCAGAAAGTATAGATTTACAAAGATATTTTGATGAAATGCTGAAAAATGATTGTAAGTTTTGTGCGATGGAAGTATCATCTCATTCTTTAGCTTTAAATAGAGTTGGAAGTATAAATTTTTCAATAGGAATATTTACAAATCTTACAGAGGATCATTTAGATTTTCATAAAGATTTAGATGATTATAGAAATGCCAAAGAAAAATTGTTCTATAAAACCAGTATAGCTAATATTATAAATATAGATGATGAGTATGGTAAAACTATATTAAATAATATTAAAGGTTTGAATACACCAGCATATACTTATGGAATAAATTCAAAAGCTGATTTTATGGCAAGCGATATAAAATTATACCCAAATGGAGTTTCATATAAATTAACAACGCCAACATATAGTGAGGATATTTATGTAAGTGTTCCTGGTAAATTTACTGTTTATAATACACTTGCACTAATAAGTGCTTGTTATATATTAAATATTGAAATAGACATAATAAAAGAAAAGTTAGAAAATACACCAGGTGTAAAAGGAAGATTTGAAAATGTAAAAAATGATGAAGGTCTTACTGTTATTGTAGATTATGCTCACACACCAGATGCGTTAGAAAATGTATTAAATACAGTACAAGAATTTGTAATAGGAAAAATTATAACAGTATTTGGATGTGGTGGAGATAGAGATAAAACTAAACGACCTACAATGGGAAAAATAGCACAACAAAATTCAGATATAAGTATAATAACATCAGACAATCCTAGAACAGAAAATCCTGATTTAATAATAAAGGATATATTAGAAGGGATAGATGAAAATAAGGAGAATTATATAGTAATAGAAGATAGAAAAAAAGCTATATATAAAGCAATAGAGATGGCTGAAGTTGGGGATGTAGTAATGATAGCAGGTAAAGGTCATGAAGACTATCAAATAATAGGGACTACTAAACATCATTTTGATGATAAAGAGATAGCTTATGAAGCTATTGAAAATTTAAAATTACAATCAAGTAACATATAATTTAGGTAACACTTAAACTCATATATTTTAAAAAAGGAATTATACTATAAATTTTATTAGTATAATTCTTTTTTTGTAAGCGCATATATATTTTTATAAAATAAATATATAGAACTATTTATATAAATATTTAATTTGAAGAATATCTCATTTTTACATGGGGAATTCCAACTTCATCATAAACATCAGAGACTTCTATGAACCCACAAGATAAGTAAAGGTCTTTTATGTACTCTTGAGCAGATAAAGTTATGTTATTTTCATTAAGCTCAGATGTTATAAAGTCTATAGCTTTATCCATCATTTTTTTAGCAATCTTATATCTTCTATATTCTTGCAAAACTAAAACTCTTCCAATAGAAATATCATCATAAGAACTAAACTCTTTAGGTATTATTCGGGCATAAGCAGTTATGTTATTATCATTTTCAAGAAAAATATGATAGCATTTTTTATCTACATCATCAAAATCATTTTCTCCAAATATTTTTTGCTCACAAGCAAACACCTCATATCTACATTTTGCTATCTCATAAAGCTCATTTAAAGTTAAATCATTAAAATGTTTTATCTTAAACATTCAACCTTCCCCCTTTATAAATTTTAAAATAAATATTATTATATAGTATAGCATTGTTTTAATGAATTCAAAACAGTAGTCTTAGGAGGGAAAATGAATAATACTAAAAAATTGACAGAGGCAGGGCTTTTGTCAGCTTTATTTATAGTAGGTACTATAGTAGCAGTAGGTAGTGGTTTTGGATATACCATTTATTTAGATTTTGTAGTGCCAGTATTTTTTTGTATAGTATGTATAAAATGTGATTTTAAATACAGTGTTTTATCTGGAATAAGCTCATTGATTATAGTAGGACTAATACTTGGAAATATAGGAACGGCTATATGGGCAAGTCAAAGTGTTATTCTTGGAATTATGTGTGGAAGTTTAGTACTTAAGGAAACTACTATTATGGATGATTTAGTGTATGCTTCTATATTAGGGGTTATAGTTATGGTATTTATAGATGTTTATGCATCAAAACTAATAGGATATAGTTTTATGAAAGAGTTTCAAGGGTATACAAAAGTATTTCCTTATAAAGAATATGTAGATGTAGTTTATTACTTATTCATAGCATTATTTCCTTTTGGAACTGTATTTAGTATATATTTTTTGTCTTTAATATTATCTAAAAAATTAAATATATTAAAAGGAAATGGTAAGAAAAAACTACAAATAATAAGCAATTTTAGAAGTTTTTCAAGATTTTTATGTTGTTCTAAGTATGTATTTTATGGATGTATTTTTTATATATGTATTATGGAAATTCTAAGTTTATTAAAAATAAACTTAGGTTGGGTTTATTTAAAAACAATTTTAATATCTATAAAATATTTATGCTTATATTTTGTAATAAAAGATGGATATACAGCGTTTCAAAATTACTTATTATCAAAGTATCAGAAAGTATCTTATATAAGAATATCATCAGTTATTACATTAATATTATTAATTTTCACATTTAAAATAACAACACTATTAATTATAATTTTCAACATAATATTAGATGCGAAATTAAACATAAGGACAAAGCAAATAAGCATAATAAATAATTATATAAATAGTTTATCAAGTAAATAAATACAGGTGGGGGATGTAATGAAGAAAAATACAAATTGGCTTAAAGAAATACCATTTGCACATAGAGGCTTATACAATGAAGTTTTCCCAGAAAATTCTATGGGTGCATTTCAAAATGCTATTAAGTATGGGTATGGTATAGAATTAGATGTTCAATTTACTAAAGATAAAAAGGTTGTAGTATTTCATGATGATAATTTAAAAAGAATGACAGGTAATGAAAATGACATAAATGACTTAACATATAGTGAAATAAGTAAATTAACCTTATTAAATACAAATGAGAGAATTCCTTTATTAAAAGATGTATTAAATGTTATAGATGAAAAGGTACCTGTAATAATTGAAATAAAGACAGATAATAAATACATAAGTTTAAGTGAAAAAGTATATAATATAATTAAAAATTATAATGGTAAGTATTCTATACAATCATTTGACCCTCGTATTGTAAAGTGGTACAAAGATAATGCAAATGAAGTAATAAGAGGGCAGATATCTAGTTGTTTTCAAGATGCACTGATAAAGTGGTATAAAAAATTTGTTTTAAAAAATATGTTATTAAATTTTAAAACAAAGCCAGACTATATATGTTATGGATTGTATGGGATAAATAATATTGCAATAGCAATTTTAAGAAAGAAAATGCCTATTGTATCATGGACAATAAGAAATGAAGAAGAAATGAAAAAAGCATATAAATAGTCTGATAATATAATATTTGAAGGATTTATGCCACCCAAAAATAAAACAAATAAAAGGGTTGACAAATTATAAGATTCAGAATATATTAATATTATTAACAATTAACAACAATTAACATTAAAATAATATTTAAAGCGATGAAAAGAAAAAGTAAAACTAATGTAGTCTAACAGAGAGTTTCCGTTTGGTGAGAGGAGCAAGATAAATTAGTTTGAATACATCTTAGAGCAGTTTTCCTGAAAGATAACAACCATTAGGGAAAATCGGATTAGCACACGTTATAGTGATAAGGTATAACCATAGATTGGCGTACCTACTGAGGTTAATATTGCAAGATATTAATGAATTAAGGTGGTAACACGTGAGTAATGCTCTCGTCCTTTTATTAGGATGAGAGCTTTTTTAATGCAAAAACATAAAAGTATAATTATAATATAGGAGGTAAAAAATGATAAATTTAGATGATCAAATTAAAATAATATTAAAAGGTGTAGATGATATAATAGATGAAAAAGATCTTAGAGAAAAATTAATAAAAGCTGATAAAGAAGGACGTCAATTAGTTGTAAAATTAGGACTTGATCCATCAGCTCCAGATATACATTTAGGACATACTGTAGTTCTTAGAAAAATGAAGCAATTACAAGATTTAGGACATAAGGTAATAATAATAATAGGAGATTTCACAGGTAAAATAGGAGATCCAACTGGAAAATCTCAAGCTAGAAAAGCATTAACTACAGAACAAGTTTTAGAAAATGCAAAAACTTATGAAGAACAAATATTTAAAGTTTTAGATAAAGAAAAAACAGAAGTTAGATTTAACAGTGAATGGTTAGCTAAGTTAAACTTTGAAGATGTAGTAAAATTAGCGGCTACAATAACAGTAGCAAGAATGTTAGAAAGAGAAGACTTCAAGAAAAGATATGAAAGCCATACTCCAATATCAGTACATGAATTCTTCTATCCATTAATGCAAGGATACGATTCAGTTGCAATAAATGCTGATATAGAACTTGGAGGAACAGATCAAAGATTTAACTTGTTAATGGGAAGAGCATTACAAAAAGAATTTGGTCAAGAATCACAAATAGTTATAATGATGCCTTTAATAGAAGGATTAGATGGTGTCAATAAAATGAGTAAGAGTTTAGGAAACTACATTGGTGTAGATGAAGAAGCAGGAGTAATGTACCAAAAGGCTATGGAAATACCAGATGAGTTAATAGTTAAATACTACAACTTAGTAACTGATGTTCATCCTGATGTAGTTAATAAAATAGAAGCGGATTTAAAAGAAGATAGAGTCAATCCAAGAAACGTAAAAATGGAACTTGCTAAAGAAATAGTAAGGCTATATCATGGAGAAGAAAGAGCTAATTTTGCTGAAGAAAGATTT
>NZ_DATIRC010000073.1:0-1521 GCF_035470145.1 Romboutsia sp. | reverse complement strand
GGAGGAGTTTTAGATATAATAATTGAAAGTCAAAATGGATTTTTTTCTTCTGTAGGTGATGAAGAATCATTGGCTAAAATGATTTTAAAATCTAGAGCATTAAAGTTCAATGGATATAATTATATAACTAATAATTTTTCTTTGAAAAATATGGTAGAGAAGACTATTGCAGTATATGAAGGCTTATTAAAACGATGAAAATATTAATGGTTAGTTTGGATTATCCTCCTACAGTAGGAGGCATTACTGCACATGTCTATGAGCTTTCACAAGCTTTAAAAAATATAGGGTGTGATGTTAGTGTTGCTACTAAGTTCGTTGATAAAAGTCAAAAAGAGTTTGAAACTGTAGATGGGATTCATATCTATAGGTTTGCTTTGAAGTACATTGGTTTCACATATGGGTATCAGATCAATAAATTTTTAAAAAAACTAGTCAAAGAAAACCATTATGACATTATACATATACATGGTATGAGACCATTAGAATTTTACAATATAAAAGATATCCCGCTTGTTTACACAAATCATACCTCTGGTTACTTGAAAAGAATAAAAAAGGGTGGATACCGGATCCCTTTATTAAAAAGATTGTTCAGTAAACCCAAATTATTTTTGGCACCAAGTGAAGAACTCCTTGATGTTCCATTTTCTTTTGAGGCAAAAAAGGTTTTTATTTCAAACGGTGTTATCTCTTCTAAATTTACAAGAAATGAAGAAGTCCGAAAAAAATTAAGAGCAGAGTTATCTATTAAGGATGATGAAATCTTAGCCATTATCACGAGAAGAATGGTTTGGAAAAATGGTGTGAAATATCTTGCAGAAGCAACAAAATATATTAAAAATGATAAATTAAAACTACTGTTTATAGGAGATGGTGAACAGTTTCAAGAAGTAAAAAATATTTTAGAAGAAAATTTTCAAAATAGATTTATTCTTTTGGGTTCAAAAAAACATGATGAAATAGTTGATTATTATAGTGCTTCTGATCTGTCTATTTTACCATCCTTAATGGAGGCTACAAGTATCAGTGGACTGGAAGCAATGGCTGCATCCTTACCTTTGGTTGGCACAAAAGTCGGAGGCATACCTGTTTTAATCAAAGATGGTATTAATGGGTATCTTTGTGAACCAAAAGATCCTAAAGATTTAGCCGAAAAAATTGATAAGCTTTTAGAAGAGGATCTTGTAAAAATGGGTGAAAATTCCAAGAAGTTGGTTGAAGAAAAGTTTGATTGGATTCAAATAGCCAAAAAGACATTGCATGAATACAAAGAACTGTTAAAATGAAAAAAGTACTTTTAGTATTCGGAACAAGACCAGAAGCCATAAAAATGGCGCCTTTAGTAAAAGCATTTGAAAAAGAGACTTCAATTCAATCGAAAGTATGTGTAACCGCACAACATAGGGAGATGTTAGATCAAGTGCTTGAGATGTTTGATATTAAGCCTGATTATGATTTAAATATTATGAAACCAGGGCAAGATCTATTTGATGTAACATCCAATGTTTTGTTAGGTAT
>NZ_DATIRC010000072.1:0-10903 GCF_035470145.1 Romboutsia sp. | reverse complement strand
TCATAAGTTTTATTATTTATTATTTATTTAGTTATGATGCTAAACCATCAAAAAGTATTGGATTTATGATATCATATTTAATGTTTATATATTCTCCAGTTTCATTGAATGATATGCCTCTAAGATTAGTTGCTCTTGCATTCTCAGGAATAGTAATAATGCTATTATATTGTATTTTATCTAATTATAACTTTAATGCTGTTGTAAATAAAGAAATTATAAATGTTATAGATTTAATAAAAGAAGAAATAGATTTGATTTTAGCTGATGAAAAAATAAATGATAAAAATAAATCTATAAATATTATATTAAAAAATATAAAAATCAAAATATATGAAAGAATGGAAAATTCTAAAAGTGACTTAGATAGTATTTATATAAAAGATATAATAATAGTTTTATTTGAAAAAATTAATACAAATCTTTCTATTATAAAGAGTAAAGAAAACAATATAATTCTACTAGAAAACATAAAAAAAATACTTGAAGATATAAAATTATATATATTAAATGAAAATAGTTTAGAAAATTTAAAAGGTAACTTAAAAAAGTATTATCATAACCTAGAAACTGATAAAATATCAGATGATATAGACAAGTATAATTACTATAATTTAAAAGCTTCAATAGAAGAAGTTTATAAATCTATAGAAGATATGGATAATATTAAATCTATTTATATAAATGAAAAGATTAAATTGTTAAAATTAATTAAAGAAAATATGTATGGGCTTAAAAATAATTTTAAAATGAATTCATTAAGATTTAATTTAGCAATAAAAGCATCCATATTAATTTCTTTATGTGTTTTTATAGTAAATTATTTTCATATCTATCAAGGACAATGGGCTATATATGCAATAGTAGTGGTTTTATTCCCAAATTCTGAATTTAACAAACAAAGAGCTAAGGATAGAATAATAGGTACTATTATAGGGGCTATTTTATTTAATATAATAAACTTATTCTTAAATGACAATATAATTTTGATGATATTTTTACTACTTATATCTGCGTACAGTTCAACATTTATAGTACGATATGATATAAGATGTATATTTATAACATTTAACGCTATATTAGGTCTTCAAATAATGTATCCAACAAATACTTCAGTTTTTATGTTGACTGAATATAGAGTACTGTTTAGTTTAATAGGTATAATTATTACAGCAATAATAATGGATGTTTTCTTTCCTTATAAGTTAAAAGATGATATTAAAAATACTATATTAGAATATATAGATTTAAATAAAAGTATTTTAAATGAATTAGAAAAAGATAACATAGATAAAAATAAGTTAGAGGTTATGCTACTTGCCGAGAATTATTATTGGAGAAGAATAAATTATAATAATAAAGCATTAAAGTGCAGTGATATTGAAATTCTATTAAGTGAACAAAGTAATTTTATTACTGATATAAGCTTTTTATTCAAAACAAGTAATTATCTAGATACTAATGCTGATTTTGTAAAATCAATAGCAAAGAATTTTAAAACAAATATTAATGTTAATGATTTTGATGAAAAAGCAAAAGAAATTTTTAATTCATTAAGTAGTGATACTGAGAAATTAATAGTAATAAATATGTATAAAATCTACTTATCTGTTAAAAACATAAATTTATCAGGAGAGAAAGCTATTGCTAATTTGTAAAGATGCTTTTTAATACTAATATTGTTTTTTTCTGCAATTCCTAATATCATTGCTCCTATAATAATTACACTTACAACACTTAGTAGCTACTAATAATCCTGATGAAATTACTAAACTTGTATATGAATATATTTATTTTTATAATAATGAGCATATACAAATTAAAAATGGAGAATATGAAAAATTCAATGAATTTATAAATGATGATATTAGTAAATTCTTAATTTAAATTAATTAAGCTGCACTTATGTTAAGTGCAGCCTTCGTCTATTTTACTAGTATGTTATACATTTTAGAATCCTCTAAAACTTCTAATCCATAGTCTATATCTGATTCTAGTACAATTATATCATCTATTTTTATAATCACTTCGTCATTTTCCTGATATACAATTTTAATACTTCCTTCAATCATTATAAATAAAGTTTCCATTTCATAGTATTCTTTTTATCAAAAAAATATACTTACTTAATCATAACCTATAAAAGAACCATTATTAGTACAATGGCCGATACAATTTGAATTGTAGCAACCCCTAATGCATAAATTGAAGCTTTAACTCCTTGTTTGATAAGTTCCCTAAAATTCACTCTCATTCCTATACCTGCAAGAGCAACTATTTCAAAATTGTTAGTTATAAGTTTAAATATTTTAGAAATCTGTGGTGAAACTACACCAATTGTAAATAAAAAACACATAATAAAAAACCCTATTACATACCAAGGTACTCTTATTTTTGAATTGGTTCTTTCACAATTTGATTGTGAAGAATTTCTCTTCATTGTTCCAAAGCTTAGTACAACAAAAACTAAGAAAATTATACGAACGATTTTAAATATAGTTGATAAATCTTTTACCTGCTCATTTACTAAACTACCGCTAGCAACAACCTGACCTATAGATTGAAGTATACCTCCTATAAATGCAGAGGGTTTTATTATTTCCATTGGAAATAACATTTTAGCAAGAATCGGAAGCAAAAGCATAAGAACCGTACCAGTAACATTTACTATTGTTATAACCATTCCTTTTTCACTGTCGTCTGCACCTATAACGGGAGCAGTAGCAGCTATGGCAGAAGAACCACATACCGCATTACCACTTGCCATTAAAAGACTAAAATTTAATGAAAAGCCAAGTTTTTTTCCTATTAGTATTGCAACTGTAATTGTTGTAAGCATTTGTAATACTATGAAGACAACTCCAGAAACACCTAATTTCAGTATAGTTTGAGCACTTAGTGTCCCTCCAAGTAAAACTATAGAGTAAGATAATAAATTACTTTCAGCGAACTTAGATCCTTTAGCATATATTTTTTCATTTCCAAAGGTATTTCCAACAGCCATACCCATAAATATTGCTATAGATGCACCACCTATGGTAGGTATATAATTTCCTATGAACTTTCCTATTCCAGCAATAATTATACATATAATAAGACCTGGTAAAATTTCAGTAACTTTATTTAGTTTTTTTGATATATCTCCATGAATTCCAAATTCATTTAATAACATTTGCATCACCCTTCCAAAGTATAATTTTCATACAATATGATTTTTTTACATGTTTGAGTATAATAAATATATAATCATAAGTAAAATATATATATATAATTATAATCATTAAAATATTTAATAATTATATAGGAAGGATGAAAATTTATGATAAACGAGCTTAAAACATTTATAGCAGTTGTAGAATATAAAAACTTTACTAAAGCTGCGGAAGCTATTAATTTATCTCAACCTAGTGTAAGTTTACATATAAAGCATCTTGAAGAGTATTTTAATATAATACTTATACAGCGTTCAGTTAAACAAAAAACGATATCTATAACTCAAGCAGGGAATTTACTTTATGAACGTTCAAAACAAATTATTAAGTTATTAGAAGATACAAAGTCTGAATTGATGGCTTATACCAATACTGTGCAAGGTAAATTACATATCGGAGCTAGTTTTACAATAGGAGAATATTTTTTACCCGCTTTTTTAGGGCAATTTGCTAAGAAATATCCAGATTTGGAATTAGAAGTTACAATTGAAAATACTCATAATATTTGTAAAAAAGTTAAAAATTTTGAAGTTGATTTAGCATTAATTGAAGGTTCAGTGCCATCTTCAGATTTTATAAAAGAACCTTTCTATAAAGATAAAATGGCATTAGCTGTTCCTTATAATCACTATCTAGTAAATAGGGAATTTTCCATTGAAGAATTGCAAAATCAAACATGGATTAGTAGAGAGGAAGGTTCTGGAACAAGAGATTATTTAAATCTTTTCTTATCATCTAATAATATTAATCCTAAAAATATTATTGTATTTGGAAGCAATTATTCTGTAAAAGAAGCAGTTAAAAATAACCTAGGTATTACATTTATATCTTCTTTTGTTACCAAAAATTCATTAACACATAAAGAAATTTCTATTTTGAATACTAATCAAGAATATACTCGCCATTTTTCATACATTTTGCAAGAGGGAAATATTCCATCAAAGGGAACGTTAGTATTTATAGATATGTTAAAAAGCTATGCAAAAACCATGGATACTTATAATTCATAATATTATGAATTATTAATATGCTAATTATAGTCAATATAGATGTAATGATGACCAAAATAAAAATTAATTCTACACAACTTTCATAAAAAATGGGTATAAAAAAAGAGCCTAAGCTTAATCTAGGCTCTTAATTTGATAATTGATCTAACTCAATATATTTATATATTAAATTAGTTAAATTATCTATATATTCATTTTTTAACTCTAAGTCATTTATATTGTCTATCTCTATAATGTTACTAGAGATAGTACGCCATATTATCATAGCTCCAATATGTATTTTTGACTCTGTTTCATGACCCCAAATTCGAAATAACATATCCTTAATTGTATTTAAATAATCTTTTTTAGCTTCATTTGCAAAATCTTCTATAGCTTCATTTTCTTTAGTTAAAATATGAAATTCTTCAAGAATACTCTTATATGTAATTATTTCAAGTCTATTTTCAATATAACTTCTTATAACATGTTTTTTACTATCTTCTTCAATTATTCTATTCTTGAAATCTAAAACCATTTTTATCTCTTTTTTAATTATAGACTTTCCAACTTCTATATAAATATCACTCTTATCTTTAAAATATTTATAAAATAGCCCTGTTGAAATTCCAGCTTCACCAGTTATATCTTTTATATTTGTATTATGATATCCTTTATCATTAAATACTTTTTTAGCAGATTCTATTAGTTTCAACTTTTTCTCTATTGCTCTTTTTTGAATAGGTTCTTTTATATCACTCATATCTTTTCACTCCTTTATACTAATTTTAATATACTTTTCGTTTTTAGTATAGTTTATAAAACTTGAATCATGATTCATTTTTGTTGACTACATATAAATTAATATGTATAATATTTTTATAACTTGAATCTTCATTCAAGTTTTATTTTATGCCTAGGAGTGATTAATATGAAATTTATTAATAATACATTAAACTTGCAATTTAATAAGCTTAATTTAAACTTTGGATTTAGATATACTTTTATATTTATATTATCATTTGCTCTTAATTGGTCTCTATTTAGATTGCAAAATATTGCATTATTGGGTGGTATAATATCTCTATTTTACTTTATAACACCTAATAAAAGTATAAAATTTAGACCTTTACCTAAAATTACTTATTTATATTTAAATATTATTTTAATTACTTTTTTAGGTTCTCTAGCAAATACTAACTTATTATTATCTTTAATATTGAACCTATTAGTTCCATTTGTTATAGTATGTATATTTTCTAATGAAACTAATACTAATAGATATATGTTTTATTATTCTTTATTTATTTATATGCAATTTTTGAGTATAAATTTAGTTATGTTTAATTTCTACTTATTATCTACTTTTATAGGATTAATTATAGGATATGTATTTGAAGAAGTTATTTGGTCTAAAAATTATAAAAGTATAGATTCAGATATTATAGGATTTAAAGAATACTTTGCTACGAGTTTAAAATCTAATTATATAAAATTAAGAGATGGCTTAAATTTGGACCTTCTTACATCAAGGTTCGCTGTTAGGTTATCCATCGCTACTGCTTTTTCATTTATCTTTTGGAAATACTTAAATTTACCAAAGTGGTACTGGATACCTATATCTACTTGTTTTACTTTAGTTCCTACATGTAGTGAAATTAATTCCAGGGCTTTAAGGAGAATTCAAGGAACTATTATAGGGGCCATAATCTTTTTAATTTGTTCTTTTTTAATAAAAGATACGTTTACTTTTGTAATACTGGGAATACTTAGTACTATATTAATGCTTGCTTATCTTCCCCATAATCGACAAGCTGAATCATTTGTATTCTCCACATATATGGCACTATCTTTTTCTATAATATCATTATCATCTATAACCGCTACAGCGTATAGAGTTATATACGTTTTGATAGGTGCTTTTGTAGCTATAGTATTTAACAAACTGGTACTTCCAAATAAACAAAAAATTTATGCGGATTAATAATTTTATATCTAAAAATACAATATAGCCTATATTCTATCATATAAAATATCTATAGTTTAATAAAACAGGGAGTATTCGTTAATAATTAAAGTCATTTTAAGAAACTCCCTGTTAATGTTATATTAAATTTATTTACCAATTATAATTTCAACTCTACCGTCATCTTTCATTCTAATTTCTTTAGCTACTTCAGCTGCAGATTTCAATCTATTTTTATCTTTTATATGTGTTGACTTATCCCAAAATGGTGTATCCATGCCTCCCATATATACTGCAGTTATTTTCAAACTTTTATCTATTAATTCTTTTTGAAGACTCTCTGTAAATCCTCTAACTGCAAATTTACTAGCAGCGTATGTAGCTTCATAAGCCTTCCCTCTCAAACCAGCTGTTGATATTATATTCAATATTCTTTCATTTATATAAGGTAATAATGTCTGTGTAATCATAATTGTTCCCTTAACATTTATATCTATCATCATATTCATTTCTTGCATAGTAAGCTTTTCTATAGGTCCAAAAAAACCAACCCCTGCATTATTTATTAAATAATCTATACTATTATGATTTTTACAAATTATTTTTTCCAATTCTTTAACTGAATCAATATTACTTATATCACAAACTATACATTCAACACTTGCACCCTTTTTAGTAATTATATTTGCTACTTTTTCTAGTTTTTCTCTTGTACGTCCAACTAATATAATATGATTTTTTTCTTCTGCATAAGATATAGCAAGTTCTGCTCCTAGACCACTTCCTGCTCCTGTTATTAAGATTTTTTTCATTATAATTCCTCCCTATAAAATTTTGACTTTATAAATTTATTCATATAAGTCACCCGCAAGCTCTTCTAGTATCATTATATCTATAATTTCATAAATGTCCTTATTCTTTTTAATTGCTCCTCTATCACATAATTTATTTAATGTCCTAAGCAAATGTCTATAGCTTGTACCAAGTAATTCTGACATTTCTGTTAAATTACAGTCATTCGTCAAACCACTTATTTCGCTATGATCAGAAGATGCTGTAGCCAATAAATAGCTAGCCAATCTATTTTCTAGTGGATATAAAAGATTAATGGAGCTATACTTTGAAATTTTTGTAAGCTTTTCACCTAAGCTACTACTTATATATCTTAAAAACTTTGAATCATCAAGTACATACTGTCTAATTTTTTCAAATGGAATAGCTACACAATAAGCATTTTCTATAACCTGAATATTAGAATCTGCTGTATCAAATTTTATAAATTCCACATCTCCAATTACTTTAAGAGGCTTGTTAAAGCAAAGTAAAAGAGATTTTCCATTACTTAATAATGTATAAACTTTTGCTTTTCCATGAACTAAGAAAAAAAGATAACTTATTGTCTCTCCTGATTTACAAATATGTTCATGTTTATTAAACATTACAAGTTCCATATATGGTTTCATATCAATACTAAAAATTTCGTCTAGATTGTATTTCGATATATAATAGTTTAACTTTTCATTATCATTAACTTTTATCACACAATTGTCCTCCAAAAATTTTTAATATAAATTTTTCTTATTATATTATACGTTAATATGACAAATGTCATAATAGCCCTATTTATATATATGTTATCATAAAATCAAATAAATCAAAGGGGGGATACAATGTACAGTTTATATACAGGATTAATAGGTGTATTAATCTCAATAATGGTTGCATTTAATGGGGTTTTAGCAAATTATATAGGGAATAATTATTCAAGTATAATAATTCATATAGTAGGACTTTTAGGTATTAGCTTTATCCTAATGCTTAACAAAAATAAAATAAGTATACCTAAAAATATTCCACTATATATGTACAGTGCAGGAGCAATCGGTGTTCTTACTGTTCTTTTTAGCAACATTTCCTTTAATGCTCTAGGTGCATCTGTAACATTATCACTAGGATTACTGGGTCAATCTGTTTCTTCTATAATGATAGATAACTATGGACTGTTTGGAATGAAAGTGAATAAATTTAATAAGAAAAAAATAATTGGATTTACTTTAATATCTTTAGGAATTGTTATAATGACTTTTTATTAAGAGGAGGTAAATGTATGTTATATATAATAATTGCAATTTGTGCAGGGGTTTCAATTACAGTAGCAAGATTAATCAATTCAAACTTAGCAGATAGAATAGGAATTTTCCAAGGAACCTTTTATAATTATGCTATTGGATTAATTGTATCTCTTGTATTTTTAGTTTTTAATAGAGAACCATCGCTTCTATCAACAGGCACTTTATTAAATGTACCTGTTTGGGCATACTTAGGAGGATTATTAGGAGTTATAGTTGTAGCAGCGTCTAACTTTGTTACACCAAAGATCTCCGCTTTTTATTTAACTATTCTTATATTTGTTGGTCAAATCTTTGCAGGAATTATAATAGATTACTACTCTTCAGATATAATATCAAAAGGTACAATTATTGGAGGATTATTAGTTTTTGTAGGTCTAACATATAATATGTTTATTGACAAAATCAAATCATCTAAAGCATAAAAATAACCTATAAATAGATAAAGTGTGTATATCCTTAGTTTACACACTTTATATTCCATATCTAGTTAAGTAGAAATTTAATTTTATTCTTTTAATTAATTTTTCAATTTCAAGCCAATACTAATATTTTGTTTTTAATTGTACACATTTTTATATTTCGTTATAGCTTATACTCTAATTGATAATCTCTTATATCGTTTTTGTACAATCTTTGATTAATTTCTTGAGCTTCTTTACATCCCATTGCAAAATAAAATGCTATAGTTTCTTCTGCTGAACCTGCACATATATATATCTTATTTGCGCCTTTATTTTTTGCTTCTTGACAGCAAAGTTCAAACAGCCTTTTCCCTATCCCCTTATTCCTATATTCTAACGAAATAAACATTTGGTCTAGCAACACATAACTATCTATCGTTCCAAATATTTTAGCATCTATTACAGCAAACCCAATTAAAGCACCTTCCTTAAAACACCCATATGCTTTACCACCATTTTTTATAGAAGCTTCTAGACGTTTAATGTGCCAATTTGTTCCATTAGGCAACTCCTCTTCCTGACAGTTAATATCAACTAATTGACGTATACCCTCTACATCCCGCCATGCTCTTTTAATAAACTGTGAAGCATTTATCTCCATTATTCGTTGACTCTCATCTAAACTAATTTCTCTATACTCTATATTAAGCCCCCCTAATTCATATACTGTAATTTTATCCTCATTTTTAGTATGCCAATAAAGTACTTCTATATCAACCTTATTATTACTTCCTAAACAAGTATTAGCTATTGGTTATTACTATTCACAAATTAGCTCTTGTATACTTTCTGATAATAATACATATCTAATTATTTACTACTATCACTTAGTTTTAATGTGTAGCACTTACTTGTGGTACGGTTCACCGTTTCTATTCTATCGGAGATTTTTTAACACAAACTTAATCTAAACTACCTATAAGATTTAAACTATATTTCTTATACTAGAGATGTATTAAATTATGAGGAAGGTGATATTTTGAAAAAAATTGATTTTAAGAAACTTATATTAGATTGTTTATTTTTGGTCATAGGTTCTGTGCTAATTGCATTTGCAATTACATCTATCTTAAAACCAAATGAATTAATAACTTGAGGAATAACTGGGGTGTCTATTATACTGGAAAAACTAATTCATATTAATTACACCTATATCTATTATGTACTATCTATTTTAGTCTTATTAGGTGCATGGCTGTCCATGGGTAAACGAGAAGGTATAAAAATAATTATCTTATCCATATTATTCCCCTTCGTATTAATTGTTTTCGAAAGATTTAATTTCTGCTTTATAAAAAATGATATGATGCTAGCTTCAGTTTACTATGGACTTATTTGTGGAATTGGCTCTGGTCTTGTACTAAAGAGAGGCTTTTCAATGGGCGGTACTGATACTTTGGCAAAGGTTCTTCATCGCAAGGTTTTTACTTTTGTAAGTATGAGCGAAATTCTACTTTGCATTGATGGAGCAATAATCGTATCCTCAGCTATAGTTTATAATTTAAATACTGCACTTTACGCTATTATATCTCAGATTATAGCTGTAATAGTTATAAACACTGTGGTTTTTGGATTTGGTTCAAAGAAAGTAAAACTTGAAATAATAAGCAATCATAACCAGGATATAACTGAATATATAATCCACAGTATTAAAAGAGGGGTTACCAGTTACGAAGTAAAAGGTGGTTATGAGAACTTAGTTCGGTTAAAAATACTAACAATCTGTTCTCCAAGAGAGTCTATGTTAATCAAGAGATATATATCACAAATTGATCCAGATGCCTTTGTAGATGTTTTACCCGTAATATCAGTATGGGGCAAGGGCGTAGGATTTGATAGTTTAGTAGAGGAGTAAAAGATTATGAAGGAATACAAAAAACAAGACCGATTGAAATTAACAAATCAGCCTTGTTTTTTTATATACAATTAGGGGAGCTCTTATTTAATAAATATAGTACACACTCATAGAACAGGTAATGCCAATTAATATTCCGATGAAAACGTCAGTTGATATATCAACATCCTAAGCAAAAACCTTCGTTGCTTATGGTACGGTTCATCATTAATTATGCTAAATTATTATAAATAAAAAGACCCTACTGTTTCCAGTACGGTCATGGATATATAAACAAACTAATTATTT
>NZ_DATIRC010000071.1:0-5995 GCF_035470145.1 Romboutsia sp. | reverse complement strand
ATATTTATCTTTAAAATTTTCATCTCTAACTTTGGTTATATTAAATTCTATTGAATGTATTTTATCTTCTAAAGTTTTTGTTATTTCATTTTTTAAATCATTGATTTTTTTATCGATATGATTCTTTATTAGGATTTCATCACTATATAGTTTTTTGGAATTTTTTATGGTAAGTTTATTTATAATATTTTCTAATTGATTGGCTGTTTTGTTATTTTTTTTATTTATAATATCTTGTGCATAATAGTCTAGTATCAAATTTTTACTCCTAGCAAAGTATACGTTAGTGTTTAGTTTTTCTATTTCTTTATATTTATTTAAGTTAGCTTTTTTAAATAAAACCTCATATACTTTTCCAAGATCAAGACTGCAATGAGTCTGCAATTTTTCTATATCTTTTTTTAAAATGTCTATATCTTCACCATTATAAATATTTTTCTTTTTTATATCTTCAATATGATTTAATGTATATAAATATATCTCTTTTGTTTTTTGTTTTAACTCAAATTCAATTTCATTATATATAGATATATCTTTATATAACTCTCGTTTATAATAATATATTTCTTTTATAATGTTATCTTTCATAATAAATAGATTTTTATATTTAGAATTTATTTGTTTTTGCTCGCATACTTTTGTAAATTTTTCTTCTATACTTTTATACAGATTATTTATATTACTTTTATGTATTAAATCATAGTCATCATTTAAAATACCTTCTATAGCTTGTTTTGCTGATATATATACTATATCATTAAATTTATCTTTATATATTTCATTAGCTTTTCTTCTTACTTTTACTATATTGTCTATGTTTTCTTTACTTATAACATCCATTTTATTTACTACAGCTATTATGTTTTTTTTATTGTTATGTAAGCTGTCTATTTTATTCATTTCTTCTATTAACTTATTATTTTCCTTTGATACTATATTTTGAGCATCTATTAACCATATTACCCCATCTGCTTTTATATAATATTCTTTCATACGATCTAATGTATTTTTAAGTAATGTTTGATTAAGCCCTGGTGTATCTACTATTATAAAATCTTTTAATATATCTCCCTTTTTTAAGTAATACTTTATTTGTACTATGTCTGATTTATATAAGTACATATTTTCTTGTTGCTTTTTATATTCTTTAAGTTTCTTTACACTAGCTTTGTTCATTTTTTTATAATTTGTAATACTTTTAGCTATTTTTATTTTTGATTCTTTAAATTTTTGTTCTTCTTTTTGCAAAAGTTTATTTCCATCCTGTAAGCTTTTTGTTATTTTGCTATAATCCTTATATTTTATTTCCATTTTTTCATTATTGGATTTTATAAATAAATCTAACTTCCATGTATTTGGTATATCATTTGTAACTACTATATTTTGTTTTAACAATGTGTTTATTAAAGTTGATTTTCCATAGTTACCAGATCCCATTATAAATAATAAAAATGGATTTTTAAGTTCTTTTATATTTTCTACATTTGCCTTTATTTGATTTTCTATATAATTTAAAAGATTTGTAGATTTTGTTTTATTTATATATTCAAAATCTCGTTTACATAAAATAATTATCTGATTTAGTTGATCTATTATATTCATCATTTTTGTAAGCTCTTCATGTCTACTTGCACACATAGTATCATTCCTTTTTAGTTATACAATATGAATACTTTTTTTATATTATATGAACTATTTATATTTTCAAGACCTAAAGGCTTTAGTTTCTTATTTATTACAATAAAGAATTGCTAGAGGTCTAATAAAATCGTAAAGTATTAAATGTAGTTACATATATCTAACAGATGTATATTTGTATCTGTTTTTTCGTATATAATTTCACAATTTTAAAAAAATTACATTTATTTAGATGTTTTCTTCTTTATTTTGTGCTATTATTTACTTAAAGAATATATAAAAATAAGTAGGAGAAGTTCCCCTACTTATAATATACTAATAGAAATGCTTTAGTTGTTTTAATCTACTTGGATGTCTTAATTTTCTTATTGCCTTAGCTTCGATTTGTCTTATTCTTTCTCTAGTTACACCAAATACTTTTCCTATTTCTTCTAAAGTTTTAGGTGTATCATCATCAAGACCAAATCGCATTCTAAGTACTCTTTGCTCTTGCTCACTAAGACCTATTAATAATTCTTCTATTTTCTCTCTTAAGTTATTTTGTTCAACTTCACGCATTACTACATCGCCAAAATGTGCATCCGATGGTATAAATTCTACTAAGCTACTATCTTCATCTTCTTTTATAGGCGTATCTAAAGATACTACATTTTTATCTCTTTTTAATATATCTATAACTTTTTCTACGTCAAGATCACAAACTTCTGCAAGCTCATCTAAGCTTGGATCTCTTTGAAGAATATTTGCAAGTTCTTGTTTCTTTCTTTTTACAAAATTTATTCTTTGATGAAGATGTACTGGTATTCTAATTGTATTTTCACAATCATCTATGTATCTCGTAATACTTTGCTTTATCCACCATGTTGCATAAGTGCTAAATTTATAACCTTTTTTATAATCATATTTTTCAACCGCTTTTATAAGTCCAATATTACCTGCTTGTATTAAGTCTAGCATATCGACGCTTTCTTTTTTATACTTTTTTGCAATACTTACAACTAATCTATAATTTGCATTTATAAATTGTTCTTTTGCTTGCGGCGAAGAGTTAATTATTGCTTTTGCCAATTCTACTTCCTCTGATGCCGATAACATTTTGTACTCTTCTATTTCTTTTAAGTACATTTTCATCGCATTTGACGTGTTTGATGAGTCCCCATAAATATAATTTTCATAAGTATGTTCCCTTTTAGCCCCCATAATCTAACTCCTTCTATCCATATAGTTTGTTAATTGAAATGGTAAAGTGTATGTAGCTTTGCCTCGTTTTATAATATGATTACTATTATAAAAAAATTCCATTCAATTTAATTTAAATGTCAATAAGTTTATTTATCTAATATTCTACATCACATATCAAATTTCCTTCTTTTTTTTATTTTTTTTTTATTTAAAATAAATCTAGTGATTTATTTTATTGAAATTCAAATAATATATCAAAGACTTTAACATATATAATTTTATATTTATAATAAATTTATATATAAAAAGAAAAAAAGACCGCAAATTTGCAGTCTTTTTTCCTCGAACGACGTTATAAATCCCTCTATTAATAAATCCTTTAGCGTTTGCCCCAACACTTACGGTTTTATAGAGAATTTTTAACCCTTTAATAATAACATCATTAAAAATTATAGTCAAGTTCGTATATTTATGTAATTGTTATTAGTGCTTACATCCACAGTCATCTCCACAACCACAGTCGTGTCCTTCACCGTGTCCACAACCACAGTCATGCTCATGTTTATGATCGTGTTCTAATTCATTAGCTAATTCTTCCATTTTAAAGAATTCTTCTACCATTACATCATATGTTGGAAGTGATGCTTCTGTATCATATTCTTCTCCTGTCCAGTCAGCATACATCATAGCATCTCCATTAGTTAATACTAATCTTCCTGCCATAGTCATATTATCTACATCTTCTAAAAAATCTATTTGCTTTTGTACAACTTCTCCTTCTAATGCTATGTCTTCATCTAGACATTGTACTATCATAACTGGCGCATAGTAATCTTTATCATCTTTAACATTAACAACTATATCTAATACACCTTCTGCACCTTCTTCAAATTCAGCTAATGCTACATCTGTATCTATCATATCTTGTGGAACTAATAAGTCCTCCATTAAATACTTTATAACTCTTTCTTTTACTAATTGCTTTGACATAATAATTCTCCTTTCGTTTATAGCTATTGGTTGTCCAAACTTTTCCTTTTTATAGTATACTACATTTATAACTTTTTCAATCTTTCGCAATAAAATAATTATAAATATAACTTATTTATACCCAATATTATTTTTTTTAATACTTTCTATTACTTTTTTAACACTGTATTTTACTACGTTCAAGCATTTTTTTAACCTTTTTACATATCTTTACAGTATATTTTTATATATTTTCTATGTTATCATTTATTCACAGGGGGCAGCCCCCTAAACTAAAGGTTACAAATTAGTAACATTTTCAAAATATTAAATCAGCGAGGTGTTTTTCATGACGAAAATGACAAAAAAAATAAGAACTTTATTAGCTTTAGGGATAGTAACTGTTGCAACAGCTTCTACTACAGCTCCTGCAAATGCGTTATGTAAGGCTACTTTTAAAAATGATACTGTTAAGGATTCGATATATGTATATATAAATGGAGTTAAATATGAACTACCTATGAATATTAGTTTCCCAATAAATGGAGTTAAATATGAATTACCTACAAATATTGGTTCCCCAAATAAACCGGTTAAGCCATCTGTGCCAGTTGACAAACCGTCTGCGCCAGTTGATAAACCATCTGTGCCAGTTGATAAACCATCTGCGCCAGTTGATAAGCCATCTGCGCCAGTTGATAAGCCATCTGTGCCAGGTAATGATACTACTGTTGGAAATTTCTCAGCTTTCCAAAAAGAAGTTGTTGATTTAGTAAATATCGAAAGAACTAATAGAGGCTTAAATCCGCTTAAATTAGATAAAGAACTTTCAAATGTAGCTACTACTAAATCTCAAGATATGATAGATAAGAATTACTTTGATCATAATTCTCCAACATATGGTTCACCATTTGATATGATGAAAAAATTTGGAATAAGCTATAGATCTGCAGGTGAAAATATAGCCATGGGACAAAAATCTCCTAAAGAAGTTGTTAATGCTTGGATGAATTCTCAAGGACATAGAGAAAATATATTAAATTCAAGTTTTACAGATATAGGTGTAGGTGTGGCTAAAGATAGTAATGGAACTATCTACTGGACTCAAATGTTTATCGGAAAATAAAACATTATAAAAAAGTACAGTCTTTTCAAACTGTAACCTAGATATTGGACACCTGAAAAATGTGGCTAATATCTAGTTTTTTTTATTGTATTATACATTTATATTTTTTCAATCTTTACTAAAAAAATAATTGTAAATATGACTTGTTTATATCCGTTATTGTTTTTTAATTAAGTAACCTGTTACACTTTTTTAATAACTATAATAGATAATATTTACAATTTAGTTTACTCTATAATCATAAATCCAATTCATACATAATATATATTTATAATGGATTACATTTTAACTATAAAAATATTAATTAACATACTAAAATAAGATTTACTTACATATTTTTCTGTATTTTGTTACCAACTTGTAATTCCCTTCCCCTTAAAAATAGTTTATAGTATACTATATTGGGGATATATTATAGTTTAATTTTTAAAGTTGAAAGGAATGAAAATTTATGAATAAAGGATTTAAAAATTTAAAAAAGAAAGCTGTAGCAATGACACTTACTTTTGCACTTAGCTTATCAACTCTTTCAGTTGCATTTGCAGATAGTACAAAAGTTGTAACTCTTGGTGCAAATTTAAAACCAGAACAGAAAGAGCAAATGTTAAAATATTTTGGAGTTAACGAAAATGAAGCCGTAGTTCTAGAAGTTAACAATACAGAGGAGAGAAAATATTTACAAGGAGTTGCTAGTGAGGAGCAACTTGGAAAAATAACTATTTCTTGTTCTTATGTTGAACCGACTTCAAAAGGAAATGGTATAAATGTTAAAACGGCTAACCTTACATGGGTTACAAGTTCTATGATAGCAACAACATTATCAACTGCAGGTGTTGAAAATGCTAATGTTGTAGTAGCTGCTCCATTCCCAGTTTCTGGTACGGGTGGATTAACTGGTGTTATGAAGGCATTTGAAGATGCAACTGGTGAAGCTTTACCTGAGGATAAAAAAGAATTAGCAACTGAGGAATTAATTACTACTGGGGATTTAGGAGATGAAGTTGGTCAAGATAAAGCCACAGGATTAATTAATGATATTAAAACAGAGATTATAAAAAAAGGTACTACAAATCCTACACA
>NZ_DATIRC010000070.1:0-6510 GCF_035470145.1 Romboutsia sp. | reverse complement strand
ACGCCGCCAGCGTTCATCCTGAGCCAGGATCAAACTCTCAAATAAAAGTTTAACGGGCTCAGATACTGTTATATATCTGGCTTTGTTTGTTTGGTTTGTTTCAATTCTATAAATTAACCTACTGTTTAATTTTCAAAGTTCATTTTCTTGTTTGCCCTTTTCTTAAGGACAAGTAATACTTTATCATCTATAATTGACATCGTCAATACTTTTTTAATTTTTTTCGATATTTTTTCGAAAAATTATTTTTAAAAAATTTAAAATACTTTAATATTCGTTAAAATTCTAATAATATTACTAATATAAAAAGGTAATTACAAATACATATTATATATTTGTAATTACCTTTTTATTCAAATTATATAATCAAAACTGCCACTAAGGTAGTTACTACTAATCCTACTATTACAGGAATAAAGTTTCTTTTGGCAAGGTCTATTGGGCTTACTCCACATATTGCAGCTGCTGATACAAGTGCCCAAGGAACTAAACATCCTCCACCTACCCATATAGCGGCTATTTGACCTAGTGCAGAAAGCGCTCCAACGCTACATCCTGTAGCACTTCCAAATACTGCTGCAAGTGAACCAGCTAAAGACATACCTGAAAATCCAGATCCATCGAGTCCTGTTATTGCACCTACTACAGTTTCTATACTCGCTGCTGCAAATTTATTAAAAGGAACTGCTTGAGCTAATGCAATACCTGTATCTGATAATAATCCTTGAGAACCTGCTGGAAGCACCTCACCTAATACACTTGTTAGCGGTGCTACTTCTCCCATATAAAAGAATCCTGCTATTGGTATAATTATTGCAAAGATTTTTATTCCAAAGGTAAATCCTTGTGTTATATGTTCACAGATTTTCTCTAATCCTTTCTTACCATCATTTATTATATCTATTATCACTAATAAAAACACTGCTGTTCCACCTAATAACGCTGATGCATCCCCACCCTTAAGGTCAAATGCATACATGCACATTATATCTGCTAAAAATCCTATTAATACTAGTACTGTTGCTATTTTAGCTTTCGGGCTAAATTCTTTTATTTCTTCATGACTTACTTTTGAAAGCTCATCTTTAAACATCCCATTTTTTATGTCTCTTCTTAACATATAAAATGACGTTGATATTGTAACTATTGCCATTACCCAAAATAATATTATCCCTTCATTTACAACCTCACCAACTGGTATACCTGCGGCTCCTGCTGTTATACTTGGAGCTCCTTGGATTATAAAATCTGTAGATAAGGCTAATCCGTGACCAAATAAGTTAAGCGCTATTGCAACTCCTATTGCCGGTAGTCCTGCATTTATAGCTATTGGTAAAAATATCGCTCCTACTAAAGCAACTGCTGGAGTTGGCCAGAAGAACCAAGATAATAACATCATAACTATACCTACTACAAAGAACGCTGTAGTCGGGTTTTTTATAACCTTTGAAAATGGCTTTACCATATAATTTATAGCTTTTCTTTCTTCTAAACTCTTTGATAAAGCTACCATCACCCCTATTATCAATATAATTGGACCAAGTTCCCCTAAAGCTATAATAAATGAATTAAAAACTGCGCTCACTGCCCCTATTGTACTATGCTTATAAAATAATCCTAGGCAAAATACACCTAAAACACATGGTACTATAATGTCTTTTTTCATTAACATTGCTATTAATATAATGAACATAAACGCTATATAGATGTAATGTGCTCCTGTTAAAGTCATAATCTCTGTCCCCTTTACTTTTTGATAATAATATTATATGAACTTTAAATAAAGTTGTTCCTAAACCTTTATGATTATTGTTTACTTAATTTTATCAACTAATTTCCCTATATTAATTTATTTATCTTTATCAATAAATTCTTATATAACTACAAATAGTAAAAAAAAAAGATGAATTTCTATAAAATCCACCTTTTCAATATCATTTACTAATTTGTAATTAAACAGTTATCCATAAGATTATATTTTTCATATAAAGGATATTTATTAGTCAATCCAATTACTAACTCCCTTGCTTTTTCGTTATTATCGTATGTCAAGCATAAATCTATAGCTTCTGCTATTACTACCATATCTTCTTCTACCATACCTCTTGTAGTTATAGATGGTGTACCTATTCTTATCCCGCTTGTTACATTCGCTCCATTTGGATCATTTGGTATAGAATTTTTATTAACAGTAATATAAGCTTCATCTAATCTATATTCAGCTTCTTTTCCTGTTACATTTTTATTAGTTAAATCTAGTAATATTAAATGATTATCAGTACCTCCACTTAATAATTTAAAATCTCTTTTTATAAGTTCTTGTGCTAATATCTTACAATTTTTAACTACTTGTTTTTGATACGTTTTAAATTCTTCACTTAAAGCTTCTTTAAAACAAACTGCTTTAGATGCTATTATATGTTCAAGTGGTCCACCTTGAATTCCTGGAAATATAGCTTTATCTATAGCATTAGCATACTTTTCTTTACAAAGTATAATTCCTCCACGAGGTCCTCTTAATGTTTTGTGAGTAGTACTAGTTACAAAGTCTGCTACTTCACATGGATTTTGATGTAATCCTGCTGCAACTAACCCTGCTATATGAGCCATATCCACCATAAGCATAGCTCCTACTTCATCAGCTATTTCTTTAAACTTTCTAAAATCTATTTCTCTTGGATATGCACTTGCTCCTGCTACTATTAATTTAGGTTTTATTTCACGTGCAACTTTTCTTACTTCATCATAATCTATTAGTCCATCTTGCTTACTCACTCCATATTCATAGAAATTAAAATATTTACCTGATATATTTACTGGTGAACCATGAGTTAAGTGACCACCTTGAGATAAATTCATACCAAGAACTGTATCACCTGGCTTAAGTATTGCAAAGTAAACACCTATATTTGCATTAGCCCCTGAATGCGGTTGTACGTTAGCATGTTCTGCACCAAATATATTCTTTAGTCTTTCAATTGCCAAAACTTCCACTTCATCAATATGTACACAACCCCCGTAATATCTTCTTGATGGATACCCTTCTGCATATTTATTAGTTAAATGACTTCCCATAGCTTCTATAACTGGTACTGATACAATATTTTCCGATGCTATTAATTCTATATTTCTTTGTTGTCTTACCAACTCTCTTTTCATACTTGCATAAACTTCGGGATCTGCTTTTTTTAAATTTTCAAACATATATAAAACCTCCTATAATAAAAGTTTATTAATTAGGAAAAATAAACTATAAATGTACACAATATATATATTCATATTTATATATAATTAGCCCTTATATTTTGATAATTGTCTTAAAATAATATAAAGTTTTCAATTATCCTATGCATACTAACGTAACCATTTAAACTTATCAGTCTATCTTAAGCCAATAAAATATTAACATTATATTTTATTGATATATTATTTTTATTTAATAATGAACATATATTGTAAAATTTGATATAATCATTATATTAATTTTATTTTGGAGGTGTTTTATGAACAATGAATATCGAATATAGTCAAGAGTATAAAAAAGATGTACTTAGATTAGCACTATTCCTTGGTGAACTTATGTTATCAAATGGTGCAGAAACATATCGTGTTGAAGACAGCATTCTTAGAATTTGTAAGTCTAGAGGTTTTCATCATATAAATGTTTTTACAGCTCCTACTGTAATAATAATTTCAGATGAAAGGTTTGATGGTTTATCCTTTATGAAAACTATTAAAAG
This sequence comes from Romboutsia sp., assembly GCF_035470145.1. GTDB lineage: Bacteria > Bacillota > Clostridia > Peptostreptococcales > Peptostreptococcaceae > Romboutsia_D. The sequence goes on along the minus strand of NZ_DATIRC010000070.1, from coordinate 2,770 downwards.
TAGATCTATAAATTTAAATAAAATTTCTTTATTAAATAATTTTTCTAGAGAGTTCGTAAATAATCCTGATTTGTCTATTGAAAATGCTATAAAAGAACTTAAACAATTAAATGCAGTAAGTGCATATCCACCTTACTTAGTTAATTTATGTACTGGATTTGCATCAGCATCTTTTGCTTGTTTATTAGGGGGAAATAATATAGTAAACTTCCTGTTTACTTTTATTACATCTATACTAGCAGTTATGTCTTTTAAAAAGATAATGAAAATCAGCTCAATACCAGCTTTTTCTAGTTTAGTAGCATCAGTTTTAATAGCAACTGCAGGGGTTTTACTTACTCAATTTAGATTTTTAGATACACCTAGAATGCTTATAGTTGGTTCTATAATGCCACTACTTCCAGGAGTATCATTTATAAAAGGAATTCGTGATTTAATATCTGGAGACTTAATGTCTGGGGTTGCTCGTGCCTTTGATGCAGGTATGACTGCTATTTCAATTGCTTGTGGTGTTGGGCTTATTCTTGATATATGGCTTAGAGTAGGAGGTGTATTCTAATGACAGATATGCCTGTTTATATGCATTTTTTATTTTCTGCTTTATCTACAGTAGGTTTTTCAGTATTTCTAAATGCTCCTGTGTCATCTTTACTTCCAGCAGGTATAACTGGTGGTATCGGTTGGGCTATATTTTTCTACTTAATGAAAATTTCTTCTAATTCTATATTAGCTAACTTTGTTGCAGCTGCTGTTGTATCAACGCTTAGTGAAATATTAGCTAGAAAGTTGAAACAACCAGCTATACTATTTGTAATTCCAGGCATTATACTTTTAGTTCCAGGGCTTGGAATGTATAATACTATGTTATATCTAGTTCAAAAGAATTATGATTTAGCAATTTCTACCGGAGCTGATGTTCTATTCGTAGGAGGAGCTATTGCACTTGGAGTATTAGTAATAACTTCATTAGCTCGAACTATAAGTATATTTAAATTAAAGAAAAAAGCTGCTAAATAGCAGCTTTTTTTCTTTAATTTAAATTATATTATTTCTTAAATTTATAATCTAATCTCTGATCCATTTTTTAATACCACTTCTGTAACAACAGGTATATATTCTCTACTATCTCTAAATTTTTTATCATTTCTCTTTAAGATTGCAAAAGATAATAACATTAAAGCTATCCCTGCTATTCCACTTATAACTTCTCTGTTGCCACTTACTTTAAATAAACCTAATATAAAATAAGTAGCTATCGTTCCAACAAGAAGAGCTAATAAAGGTAATACATATGCTATTGTTGCTGCCTTTAAAACATTTACAGTTTCCATGTTAACTTTTACCTTATCTCCTACACATGCTCCTATGGTATTATCAACTTCTACTATTATGTCTTTTTTCTCTGATGTAGTTGCACATTTACCACAAGATGCACACGCTGAATGACGTTGCATCTTAAGTTTAGCAGTTTTTTTATCAACTATTTCTACAATATACCCTTGTTGTTCCATTACGCTTCCCCCTTATTTAGTAAACTTATTTATAGTTTCTATAAGTTCATTTATCATATTTTCACTGCTTTGATTTTCTCCATTTCTTAAACTTTCTGAAACGCATCCCTTTACATGGTTTTCTAAGATCATTGTACCTACTTTGTTTATAGCAGACCTTATCGCAGATATTTGAACTAATATATCCACACAATATCTTTCTTCATCTAACATTTTTTGAATTCCTTTAACTTGTCCTTCAATTCTTTTAAGCCTTCTCATAAGAGCATCTTTGTCATTTAATTTTGATAATTTTTTTTCATCCATTAATCCACCTCATATTAAGTGATATATAATATTATAACTTATTTTTTGAAAACCTTGCACACTAGTTATTTTTTTATCGTTATCTGTTATAAATATTTTTCATTATGTAAATTATATTATTATACGATAATTTTGAAAAGGTGGGATTTTTATATGGATATACAATCTAAAACTAATGCAAAACAGGCTTTAAATAGTCTTAAAATGGAGATAGCTAATGAACTTGGATATAACTATAATATGACTAATGATAAAATCGAAAGTAATGCTCCTCAAGGAACTCTAGAAGGCCAAGCTAAAAATGTATTAGCTGGTGAACAAGTTGGTGGAATGATGAGCAGAGAGTTAGTACAAATGGGTGAACAAATTTTACTAGATCAATATAATTCTAAAAAATAATTCAAAAGCCTAATCCTTAATACTAAGAATTAGGCTTTTATTTATATTAACTATTCTTTATCAGCTATATCAACCTTTATGCTTAACTCTTCTAATTGAGTTTCTTCAGCAACTGCTGGAGCATTTGTCATCGGACAAACAGCACTTTGGTTTTTAGGGAATGCTATAACATCTTTGATGTTATTAGTTCCAGCAAGTATCATCACAAGTCTATCAAGACCAAATGCTATACCTGCATGAGGAGGAGTTCCATATTTGAAAGCATCTAATAAGAAACCAAATTTCTCTTGAGCTTCTTCTTGTGAGAATCCTAATGCCTTGAACATTTTTTGTTGAACATCAGCATTAAATATTCTAACACTTCCTCCACCTACTTCGTATCCATTTATAACTATATCGTAAGCCTTAGCTCTTAAAGATGCTTTATCATCTCCTTCTAATCTTTCTATATCTTCGTCTAGTGGAGATGTGAATGGGTGATGCTTAGCTATCATTCTTCCAGTTTCTTCATCTTCTTCAAATACTGGGAATTCAGTCACCCATAACATGTTATA
>NZ_DATIRC010000069.1:0-3003 GCF_035470145.1 Romboutsia sp. | reverse complement strand
AAAATAATGTGTACCTTTTATATAACTTATTTGTTTTGATTTTAATACATTGTATATTCCCCTAAGTATTATAGTGCAATAAATACAATTTTATAAATGTTCTCAAATAAAGTATTTTATTAAAAAACAAAAAAGAGTAATAGTTTTGATTCTATTACCCTGCTTAATTGTCAATTTAATAAAATTGTAAACTATTACTTTATATCGTAGTATTAGCGCTCTCAAAATTTTTCCTAATAAATTCAATTATTTCAAGTTCACTTTCAACTTCCCCTTTATTAGGATATCTTTTCTTCACTATTTCAATTTCATCTAATATCTTTTTAACCTTCTTCATATCTTTTTCTATAATTAAAGCATACGCATACATTAAACGCATTTTATTTATATGGCATTTACTTGCTTTAACATATGCTTTCAAATTCTTTGTATATAATTCATTTATTTTATCTTCATTTCTTCTTCCTATTATCTCATGAAAAATCAGTTCACATTTTATTTCATATTCATACAATTTAACTATTTTAGGACTATAATTTAATAAAAACTCATAACATTGTTTTGCCTTATCAAAATCTAACTTATCATGATAATAATTAGCTTCAGTACATTTAATACCAGTTACTAATGGATTACTAAAGTCAGCTTTTTCATCAATTTCAAACCATTCTAATGGCATATCTTTTATCCTTGTTCCTTTACTTGTAAGTCCATTTACCTTTAATTGCATATAAAAGCAATATCTCACAAGCTTATTCTTTTTCATAGAAACTAAATTATATCCATCATTGGCAATTCCACTTATTTTCATAGGAATTCCATTAGTTATAAAAGTACCTATACCACTAACAATCATAGCAATTAAAATTACATCTAAATATCTATTACCACCAAATATCACATATAGAACAAAACATAAAATTGTTATAATAGCATTCATTAATATGCCGCCTAAGTTATATAAAACATATGGGCTTTTTTCATAATCATCTTCCTTTGGCATCATAAGGCATTGTCCAGCTGTTCCTTTGATATTAAACTTTTTTATAGCAAATTTGTCATTTTCCTTTACAAGAGTTAAACTTCCAACCCTAAATGATACAAAATCGTACCCTGATATTAGTCCACATATTAAATGACCTGCTTCATGTAAAATTATTTGAACTGTAAATGCTATTATGAAAATAGCAAAAATTAAAAGTAATCCTAAAATATTACCTTGAGGTGATCTACCTTCTTCAACTGCCATCATTCCACCTATCGCTCCAACTATACCCCCAACTCCAAGTAGTATTATAAATGAAAATATTTTAGTTAGTTTTTCTTTAATGTCTGTTGTTTGTTTTTGTTTATTCATAATTCTCCCTTCAATCCACTATATTTTTTGTAACATTCTTCTATATTAATATAGTTAAGTATCAATTCAATTTATAACAATTGTGGACTATACTTAAATTATAATCTTAGTAATAATCTAAGTAAATTAAATGCTATTCTCTAAGCCTGAATTTAGCGATTAGTTATTATTTTAAATTTTATCAAAGACAGTTGTAATTTTTTATTAACTTGACTATACTATAAATATAATCATTTAACCATTTAGTTAAATATTTATATTTATAGTAAGGAGGAGAATATGGTTAAAGTATTTAAGGCATTAAGTGATGAAACTCGAAGAGATATTTTAAAATTACTTAATGAGCGAGATATGAATGCAGGAGAAATTTCTAGTTATTTTAAAATGTCTAAGCCTGCTATATCTAAGCATTTAGACATTTTAAGAGCTGCAGAACTTATCAGCTCAGAGAAAAAAGGACAATTTTTAATTTACTCTATAAATACCTCGGTTATTCAAGAGGTTCTCGGAAACTTTTTAGATATTTTTACAAATAAATAGGAGGATAATATGGAAAGAATAGGATTAATTTTACTTGTTATATGGATAATTGGAGTATATATAAAGGCTCCAGAAATTTTAGGACTATCAAAAGATAATCCTAAAGTTAAAACAGCTAGATCTATACAACTATTATTTTTACTAGTTATTATAGGTAAAGAGCTATCACCTCTCTTAGGTTTAGATGAATTATTTTCAAATGAAATTAATGATAAGATGACTATTGGTATAAACGCTATAGTGATTATGTACTTTGGAAATCTATTACCTAAAATACAAATTTATAAAAATATGCAATTAAAAAATCCTTGGGCTATAGGTGATGAAAAAGTCTGGAGAAAAGCAACTAAGATTTTTGCTTATTTATCATTTCTTATAGCAATATCAATGTTTGTTTTAAGTTTTTATTTTGACTGTGCTATTGTTGTTCCAACATGTCAATTTATATGGTTTGCTATTCCTTTATTATATTTGTTAATTTACTATAATAAAAAATTCAAAGGAATTAAAACTAGATAAATAGCAAGGGTAAACCTATTATTATATTCAACTTGAATGGTAAATGAACTCTATTTCTAGAGTTCATTATTTATCATGTAGATGTTATAACTTGATGACAAGCCATTTTCTTTATATAAAATTCTCTACTACCGCTATAATGCTATATATAATTATAAAGATTATACAAATAACACTTATTGTGTATAATGAATTCCAGTCCTTAAGTTTAGTTTTGTAAGGTTGAACAACACCACTTTCTTTCAATTCTTTTATCTTCGACTTTATTCCAAAATATCCAAATAGACAAAGTAAAGCACATGCTAAATTTAAATATGCAGTCCAATAGTAGGATACATTTTCACCTATATAATGGGATATATTTATTCCAAATACTAAAATGTTCATTATCCCTACAATCAATATTACTTTTTTCTGAGAATTTAATCTACCTAAATATCTTCCCTGTTCATTTTTTATTATTAGATCTGCTTCTACTCTGTTCTCTGCTCTGAAGTAATAATAACCATTGCTATTATCTATATAATCAAGACCCACATCTGAATACATAAGTTTATATTCATTCTCATCTAAATTAGACGTTTCTT
>NZ_DATIRC010000068.1:0-1739 GCF_035470145.1 Romboutsia sp. | reverse complement strand
AATTTAAAGTTAAAAACAAAAACTTATTTAAAGTTGCTGTTATAGCAGATGGTATAAACTCTACTCGTAGACAAAGAAAATTAGGTTCTAAATTAGATACTTCTGCATTTAAACTTTCAATAGCAATTTATGAAGAATTCGATCGTTTTGTTGCTGGCAGAATCGATTGGAAAGACATGGTTGACTGTGTAAGTGAATCATTTAATCAAGAAGTTGCTACTCAAATAGCTGTTGCTTTTGAAGGTGCTTATTCTGATATAGGAACTAATTTAAAAGGTTCTGTTAACACTGATGGTTTAGATGCTAAATTAAAAGAAATAATAAACAAAGTTGAAGGTGCTACAGGTAGAAAATGTGAGGTTTATGGTACTGCTGAAGCATTAGGAAGTATAACTGGTGCTGGTGCTTTAATAGATACTGATGATAAGAGAAACTTTGGATTTGTTCAATTATTCAATGGTACTAAACTAATAAAACTACAAAATGCCTATGATGATGTAAATAATAAATGGGCTTTAAGAAATGACATGTTATATGTTATCCCAAGTGGAGAAAAGGTTATAAGAGTAGGATTTGAAGGTGGAGTTACTGTATTAGAAGATACTGCTGGAACTTCAAGAGATGACCAACAAATAGAAATGACTATGTTACAAAAAATGCATTTAGGTGTATTAGTGGCTGCTAAATTTGGTGCTGTAGAAATAGTATAGTCTTTTTTAGATAGGGCTTTAATTAGTCCTATCTTTTTATTTTAAATTTATTATAAGGAGATGTGTTAATTATGGCTGAAAAAAAGAAAGTAACTAAAAAGACTACAGGAAGTAGAACTAGAAAACCAAAGGAAATAGAAGTAATAGATGCAATAGTTGATGTTGAAGAGGAAACTGTTGAGGAAGTTAAAGAAGTAAAAGCAAAGAAAACTTATAGAGAACTAAGAAATGAATTAAGAAGTAAAAAGAATGAGATAGAAGTGGAAATATTAAATTTAAATACTGGATCTACTACGTGTAGAGATAGAAATGGAAGAATAGTATTTGATTTACACAATCAAGGAGATAGAGAATTTGTAGTCCTTGCAGATATATATGAAGTTGCAAGTAGATATAAAAGATTCTTTGAGAAACATTTAATAGCAATTATAGATGTTGATTCTGATGAATATTGCATAGAGGATATAATTGAATATTTAGGATTAAATGAAATATATGATGAAATTGAAAATTATGATACTGATTATATAATGCAAATATTAAAACTTGAACCTAAGAAATTTGAAAAGTTTGTTGAAGGAGCTAATGAAGATTTAGTTAGAATAGTTTCTAGTAGAGCAGCAGACTTATTTAAACAAGGTAAATTTGATTCAAGATTAAAAGAAAAGGCTTTATCTGAAAGATTAGGTAGAGAAGATTTATTTGAATTATAGAATAGTAGATTTTATATAAAGTGGTGCTAATTTGCATCACTTATTTTATTTTGGTAGGTGATGTAATGGCAACAAAATTAGAAGATGTATATAGACCTTTTCTTAACAGCATAGAAGATGAAGAGTGGTTATTGATAGAAGATAGTGAGGTAATAGCAGATTTATTACTTGATTATTTAGAAAAAGCTACTGTTGACTTTGATATATGTAGGAAGAGTTTAGAAATTGATTACAACAATTTAAGTTTCTATGATGATTTAGATAGAGATGAAATTACCATTTTAAGCAAAGGTATGATAATACATTATTTAGATCC
>NZ_DATIRC010000067.1:0-7991 GCF_035470145.1 Romboutsia sp. | reverse complement strand
AGTTCTTTATCTATTTTTGCGACTGCTTCTTTAGAAAATGATCTACAAGCACCTATACATCCTGTTTTAACATTTTCTTCTCCAGCTATTTCTTTTAATTTATTTACATCAACGTTTGAACAATATGGGCATACTCTTATCATATTTAAGTCCTCCTCTTAAGTGTTTATTAATACCGTTATACCCTCATATATTTTTATTTAAACATTTTTGCTACACAAAACATGTTATTGAATATAATTTTCAAGTTTTTTTATTGATAGAAAATTACACATTTTTTCAAAGTTGCTTTACTTTAATAAAACTACATTTGATGACTTTCCCGTCTTAACCCCTTATACCTACTAATTAAAACATTTTCCTTGTTATTAAGAGAATATTATATCTAGTATGTTGTATCAGATGACTTTAAATTATTTATTTTTACATAAACTATACTTATTATAAGTTTTTTATATATAAGATGTAATTTTAACTAATCGCATCTTGTATACACGCTTATACTGTGCTATAATGATAAAGTTATTTTAATGCTGGAAGGAGCAAAACAAATGTCAAAAAATAAAATTATAAACATTGCAGTTATAGCCCACGTTGATGCTGGGAAATCAACTTTAGTTGATGCATTCTTACACCAATCTGGAACGTTTAGAGACAACGAAGTAGTAAAAGACTGTGTAATGGATAGTAATGACCTTGAAGCTGAGAGAGGTATAACTATATATTCTAAGAACTGTTCTATAAACTACAAAGATTACAAAATAAATATAGTAGATACTCCTGGACATAGTGACTTCTCTTCTGAAGTTGAACGTGTTATAAAGACTGTTGATACTGTTGTATTACTAGTTGATGCTAGTGAAGGGCCAATGCCTCAAACTAGATTCGTTTTACAAAAATCTTTAGAAGCAGGTTTAAGACCTATATTATTTATAAATAAAATAGATAAATCTGATCAAAGAGCTGAAGAAGTAGTAGATGAGGTATTCGACTTATTCGTTGACTTAAACGCTAACGATGAGCAATGTGAATTCCCAATAATATACGGAATAGCTAAGCAAGGTATAGCTAAAAAAGAAATGGATGATGAAAGTACTAACCTTGCTCCATTATTTGAAACAGTTGTAAATCATGTAGAAGCTTACCCTGATTACAACAATGATCCTTTACAACTTCAAATATCTGCACTTGCATATGATGATTATGTAGGTAGATTAGGTATAGGTAGAGTTTACAAAGGAACTGTTAAAAATGGTTCTCAAGTATCTATATGTAGAACTGATGGATCTGTAGCAAGAGGAAAGATATCTAAGCTTACAGTTTACGAAGGATTAGTTCAAGTTGAAAAAGATGAAGCTGGTTCTGGTGACATAGTTGTTGTTGCTGGTATGCCTGATATATCAATAGGTGAAACTATCTGTAATACTGATAATCCATTACCAATGGAAATGATACACATAGAAGAACCAACATTATCTATGAACTTCTTAGTTAATGATTCTCCATTCTGCGGTAAGAGTGGTAAATTCGTTACTACTAGACATATAAAAGATAGATTAGATAAAGAATTAGAAGTTAACGTTGGTCTTAAAGTTGAGCCAATGGATACTACTGACGGATTCAGAGTATCTGGTCGTGGAGAACTTCACTTATCAATACTTCTTGAAAACATGAGACGTGAAGGATACGAAATAGGTGTATCTAAGCCTCAAGTTTTACTTCTTAAAGAAGAAGGAAAATTAATGGAACCTATGGAAAGAGTTATAGTTAACTGTCCAGAAGTTTATTCAGGAACTGTTATAAACAAGCTTAACTTAAGAAAAGCAATGATGGAAGCAATGGAAATAGAAGGAGATTATGTTAAAATAACATTTATAGCTCCAACTAGAGGACTTTTAGGATACAGAAGTGAATTCATAAACGATACTCGTGGAGAAGGAACTTTAGTTAGATCATTTGAAAGATACGAAGAACATAAAGGTGAAATACCTGGAAGAACTAACGGAGTTTTAGTAGCTCAAGGACCAGGTACTACAATGGCTTATGCTCTTAACGCTTTAAGTGATAGAGCTCAAATGTTCGTTGATCCAGGTACTGAAGTTTATGAAGGTATGATAATCGGTATGAACTCAAGAAAAGACGATATGGTTGTTAACCCTTGTAAAAACAAGAAATTAACTAACGTTCGTGCTTCTGGTACTGATGATGCTGTTAAATTACAAGCTGCAAGAATATTCACTCTTGAAGAAGCTTTAGAATTTATAGATGATGATGAATTAGTTGAAATAACTCCAGATTCTATAAGACTTAGAAAGAAATTCTTAAACGAAACTGAAAGATTAAGATACAATAAGTCTAGACAAGGAAAATAATAATAATTTATATAACAAAAGCTCACTTTTTAAGTGAGCTTTTACTTTTATAATTAGTTTACAGAAAAATACATTTATATAATTAAAACTTATATATTAAATTTCTTATAAGTTGTCTTGCGCTATATCGTCTAATATATGACTTTCTGTTAAATAAGATAAGAAAGTTAACCCATACATAACACATATTAATCCTGAGGTTATAAATATTATTCCCACTTCATCGATCCCTCCTTTTATTTTTATTATATCCATTGTATGTGAAATATCTATGAATTTTATTTGAATATTTGTTTATTTTTTACACATCTCTAATTCTATATACATTATAATACTACTTTATATCTTATTTCCAGTTTAAATTTTGTAACTTTTTCCATATTTAATATTAAATATATAATATTAATTTTTTATTTATATTTATATATTTTAATATTAGAATTTTTTGAACTTGTGTGCTATACTCTAAAATAATAATTAAAATACTTAAAAGCTATGATTAGAAAAAGTAAATTCAAATCGATTACCAGAGATGGAAACTTGTAAGCTGAAAGGTTTCCTTAATACGATGAATTGAAAAACTACCTATGAGCTTCTTATAGACGTAATGCTGCGTTAAAGTACTAAGTGGATTTTATATGAAATCAAATTGGGTGGAACCGCGGGAAAAGACTCTCGTCCCTTTTAGGGATATGAGTCTTTTTTTGTATATAAAATTAAAGGAGATGATTATAATGTTTTATTTAAGTACCCGAGGAAATAATAAAAAGTTAACTTCTTCTCAAGCTATAATAAAAGGAATTTGTGAAGATGGAGGACTTTATGTTCCGAGTGAATTTCCAAATATACTTGATAATCTTTCTGAATTAATAAATCTTAATTATTCTCAACTTTCATTATTTATTTTAGATAAATTTTTAGTTGACTTTAGTAAAGAAGAATTAGAAACTTGTATATCTAATGCATACGATTCTAAGTTTGATACTATTGATATTAGCCCCATATCTAAAGTTGGTGATAACTTTTTTCTTGAATTGTATCATGGCCCCACTTTAGCATTTAAGGATATGGCACTTACAATAATGCCTCACTTACTAAAAAAGTCTATTGAAAAAAGTAATTTAAATAAAGATGTAATAATACTGACTGCTACTTCTGGAGATACAGGAAAAGCTGCTTTAGAAGGCTTTAAGGATCTTGATGGCATTAAGATAATAGTATTTTTTCCTGAAGATGGAGTAAGCGACATTCAAAAACTTCAAATGAAAACTCAAGAAGGAAAAAACACTTATGTATTTGGTATAAATGGAAATTTCGATGATGCTCAGACTGGAGTTAAAAATATTTTTAATAATAAAGATTTTAATGATGAGTTAAAAAATCATAACTACCTTCTCTCTTCTGCTAACTCAATTAATATCGGTAGATTACTTCCTCAAATAATTTATTACTTTCATTCATATTTAAGCCTAGTTAAAAAAAATGAAATAAATTTATATGACAAAATAAACTTTGTTATTCCTACTGGAAATTTTGGAAATATATTAGCTGGTTTTTATGCTAAAACTATGGGGCTTCCTATAAATAAATTAATTTGCGCTTCTAATGATAATAATATTCTTTATGATTTTTTTACAACTGGTGTATATGATAAAAATAGAAATTTGAAATTAACAACTTCTCCTTCTATGGATATATTAATTTCTAGCAATTTAGAAAGGCTATTATTTGAACTATGTAACAGAGATTTTAATATACTAAACACTTTAATACATGATTTAAATACAAAAGGAGTTTATGAAATTTCTGATTCTATGAAAAATAATTTAAGTGATTTTTATGCAGAATATGCTAATTCAAAAGAAGTTGAAGCTACTATAAAAAAAGTTTTTGAAAATCACAATTATCTTATAGATACTCATACTGCTGTTGCATACTGTGCTTATGAAAAATACAAAAAAAATACTTTAGATAATAGTAAAACAGTAATAATTAGTACTGCTAGTCCTTATAAATTTTCAAAAGATGTTTTAAAGTCTATAGATTGTGATTTTGATATTTGTGATGATTTTGAAATTATAAACTATTTATCTAAATTAAGTCATACTCAAGTTCCTAAAGCTATTGAAAAGCTTAAATTCTCAAAAGTAATTCATAAAGATATATATGAAAAAGAAAATTTAATTGATGCTATTAAAAAAGTTCTTTTTTAATTTAAAGGCTTTATATTCTAATAAAACTGATTATAATATTTTGAAAGGATATGTGATTTTTTATGATAGAAATTATAGTACCTGCTACTAGTGCAAATATAGGACCTGGTTTTGATTGTTTGGGAATTTCCCTTAATTTATATAATAAATTTTATATAGAAGAAATTGATAATGGTCTTGAGATATATGGTTGCGAAGATGATTTTAAAAATGAAGATAATCTTATTTATACATCAATGAAGTACTTTTTTGATAATGTTGAATGTGATTATATTCCTAAAGGTATAAAAATAGGAATTAAAAGTGAGATTCCTATATGTAGAGGTCTTGGAAGTAGTGCTTCATGTATAGTTGCAGGTGTTATGGCTGCAAACTATTTTAGTAAATGTAATTTAGATAAGAATAAATTACTTGAAATAGCCACTAAGATAGAAGGTCACCCTGATAATGTAGCTCCTGCTTTATTTGGTAATATGATAATTTCAATAGTTAGTGATGGTAAAGTGCATTACGATACAATAAATATACCTGATGAACTTAAGTTTTGTGCTATGGTACCTGATTTTAGATTGTCAACTTCAAAGTCACGAGGTGTACTTCCTAAACATATACCTTACTCTGATGGAATTTTTAATATTGGTAGAGTTTCTTTACTTATATCTTCTTTAATAAATAAAAACTTTGATATGCTAAAAATTGCTTGTGATGATAAAATACATCAAAACTATAGAGGATCTTTAATTAAAAATTACGATGAAGTGTTAAACTATTGTTATGATTTAAATTGTATGGGAGTGTTTCTAAGCGGTGCTGGTCCTACTATTATGTCTATAATAAAAGATGAAGATTTTGAATTTAGTAGTAATATAAATTCTTATTTAAAAAGCTTAAATTGTAACTGGGATGTTATAAATCTTAAGTGTGATAATCAAGGTGCTTACATTAATATTTTATAAATAATGCTATTCATTCTTATTAAAATATAGTATAATGTCTTTAGTACCAGGTAATAATATTAACTATTATAATCATGTACTTGTATACAACATATAAGGAGGAGATTATCATAAAACCATTAAAAATTGGAGATTTAGTAGCAAAAGTTCCTGTAATACAAGGAGGAATGGGCATTGGAATATCAAGATCATCTTTAGCTGCTGCAGTTGCTAAAGCTGGAGGTGTTGGAGTTATTTCCGGAGTTCAGATAGGCTATGATGAAGAAGATTTCGAAAAAAATACTTTAAATGCGAATTTAAGAGCTTTAAAAAAGCATATTATAAAGGCTAAAGAAAATGCTAACGGTGGTATCATAGGTTTAAACCTTATGGTTGCTATGAATGCTTATGAAGAACATGTCAAAGAAGCAATATCTGCTGGTGTTGACTTAATTATATCTGGAGCTGGTCTTCCTACTAAGTTACCTTCATTAGTAAAAGGAAGCAAAGTAAAGATAGCTCCAATAGTTTCTACAGCTAAAGCTGCTAGTGTTATACTTAAGATGTGGGATAGAAAAGACAAAACTACAGCTGACTTACTAGTTGTAGAAGGTCCAAAAGCTGGTGGTCATCTTGGATATAGTAAGGAAGAACTGCAAGATGTAGATTCTATAGACTATGATAAGGAATTCGTTGAAATTCTAAAGGTAGCTAAGACTTATGGAGAAAAATATAATAAAGAAATACCTGTAGTTGCTGCTGGTGGTATTTTTACAGCTGATGATGTTTTAAAATACATAAATCTTGGAGCTAGCGGTGTACAAGTTGGTACAAAATTTGTAACTACTCATGAATGTGATGCTTCAGAAGCTTTTAAAAACACATATGTAAACGCTAGTGAAGAAGATATAGACTTAGTAGTTAGTCCAGTAGGTATGCCAGGACGTGCTATACACAATAAGTTTATTGAAAGGGTATCTTCTGCTCGTCCAAAAATAAGAAAATGCTATCATTGCTTAATTCCTTGTACACCAAATGAAACACCTTACTGTATATCTGAAGCTCTTATAAGTGCAGTTAAAGGTGATGTTGATAATGCACTATTATTCTGTGGAGCTAATGCCTACAAAGTTGATAGATTGTATTCTGTAGATGAGGTTATGAAAGAATTAACTTCTAAATTATAGGTAATTAATTTTTAGCTCACTTATATTTAAACCTTTTTGCAACACTCCTAAACCTAAGGTTTATATCTATTAATTTAAAGCTAAAAATTTATATACAAAAAGTGGAGTGCTTATAAAGCACTCCACTTTTTATATATCCTATTATACATTAAATGTTTCTTTTATTTTTTTTAATTTATCTATTATATTTATATGTTGAGGACATTTTTTTTCACATGCTCCACACTCTATACATTTAGATGCATCTTGGTTTGCTTTTACTAAATAGTTTTCATATGTTTTCTTAATTTTTTCTACACTATCAAACATAGATGAATTATTTAATAGGTCAAAGCATACAGGTATATTTACTTTAGCTGGACATGGTATACAATACTTACATCCAGTGCAGTTTACCTTTATCTTAGATTTAAATTCCTCTCTTAGTTTATTTATAGTTTCTTGTTCATAAATAGTCATTGAGTTCACTTGCCCTTGTGTGTCTGCGATTTTTAAATTGTCAACAACTTGTTCTAACGTTGACATTCCACTGAGAACTAAGCTTATTTCTTCTTTATTATATAGGAATTTAAATGCCCACTCTACAGCAGTCTTTTTAACTGGTGAATTATCTATTATTTCATTTATACCTTGTGAAAGATTATTTACTAATGATCCTCCACGAAGAGGTTCCATTATTATAACTCCTAATCCTTTATTTGCTGCATATAAAAGTCCTTCTCTTCCTGCTTGATAGTCTTCATCTATGTAATTGTATTGTATTTGTGTAAAATCCCAATCATAATCATCTACTATGTCTTTAAATAAATCTAATGTATCATGAAATGAAAATCCTACATATTTAACTAATTTCTTTTCTTTTATTTTTTCTATAAAATCAAATAATCCATTATCTTTTAACCTTTTATAATCATTTCTATTTAGGTTATGAATTAAGTAAAAATCTATTACATTTGTTTGTAATTTTTCTAATTGTTCATTTATATACTTGTCCATATCTTGTCTAGTATTTATAAGCCATGAAGGTAATTTTGTCGCTAATTTTACTTTTTCTCTATATCCATCTTTTAATGCCTTTCCAACAAATGTTTCACTTTCCCCGTTGTGATACGGATATGCTGTGTCTATGTAATTAACCCCATTGTCTATAGCGTATCTTACCATTTCTAAAGATTTAGTTTCATCTATTTTTCCATCCTTTTGTGGAAATCTCATGCATCCAAACCCTAGTATTGATACTTCTTCATTAGTTTTTCCTAATTTTCTATATTTCATATAGTCCCC
>NZ_DATIRC010000066.1:0-13539 GCF_035470145.1 Romboutsia sp. | reverse complement strand
AATGATAGATATAGAAGATCATGAAGAAATTAATAAAAAACAAATAGATGAGAGCTATATAAAAGTTGAAGAAAGTAATAAATATGAAACTTTAAAAAAATTAATATATTTGGAAAATCCAAAATCATTGATGATATTTTTAAATACAAGAGAAAGAGTCATGAAGCTTTATAGCCAAATGAAAAAAGATAAATTTTTAGTAAGGCAACTTCATGGAGATATGTCTCAAGATAAACGTATATATGTAATAAAAGATTTCAAAGAATTTAAATTTAATATATTAGTAAGTAGTGATGTAGCATCTAGAGGTATTCATATAGATGATATTGCCTTGGTAATAAATTATGATGTTCCAAGAGATAAAGAAAATTATGTTCATAGAATAGGTAGAACGGGAAGACAAGATAAATTTGGGAAAGCTATAACCTTGGTAAGTAATAAGGAAGAAAAATATATTGATGAAATACAAAACTATATTGGATATAATATTAAACAGATGAATGAAATCGATGAAGAAAAAGTTAAGATAGGAAAAAATCTATTTGAAGAAAATGTAATAAAAATTTCAAAAGAAAAAAGATTTAAAAAAACAGAGAAAAAAATCCATAGTGAAGTTACTAGGATATATCTAAATGCAGGAAAGAAAAAGAAAATAAGAGTTTTAGATATAGTTGGAGCAATAAGTAATTTACAAGGAATAGAGGGTCAGGATATTGGAGTTATAGAAGTACAGGATTTATGCTCTTATGTTGATATTTTAAATCATAAGGGAGAACAACTATTAAAAAAATATAAAGAAATAAACATAAAAAAGAAAATGGTAAAGATAAAAAGAGACAATCAAAATCAGTAAATTATGATTTTAAAGGGAGAGTATAAATGCTTAATAAAAGACAATTTTTAAGACACTACAATATAAGTGAAGAATTTTTAATTCAAAATAATATAAAGTGGGATACATTAGTAGAAATATATAACGATTTTAATAAATATAGAAAAAGCTATGAAACACAAGCTGATTTAATAGCAAACATACTAAGAGGACATAAAAAGGTTCATTCAGTTAAAACAAGGGTTAAGGAAGCAGAGCATTTAATTGAAAAGGTAATAAGAAAGACAGAAGATAGAAAAAGAAAATATGGAAAAGATTTTGAGTTTACTGTTGATAATTATAAAGAGGAAATAACAGATTTACTAGGAATAAGGGTAATACATATATTTAAAGAAGATTGGGAAGAAATACATGATTTTATAAGTATAATGTGGAATGTAAATGAAATAGTAGCAAATATAAGAGAAGGAGATAACACTAAAACATTTGAAGAATTAGGTATACAAGTTTGTTCAAGGTTATCAGGATATAGATCAGTGCACTATTTAGTAGAATCTTATCCAACAACAAAAAAAGTTATATCAGAAATACAAGTAAGGACAATATTTGAAGAAGGATATGGAGAAATTGATCACCAACTTAGGTACTCTTTACATAAAATACCTGAAGTATTAGAACAAAATCTAATGTTACTTAATAGAATAGCAGGGAGTTCAGATGAAATGGCATCTCTTATAAATATGTTAAGTAAAAGTTTTGATGAAATAGAGTCAAAGCACAATAATACTATAAATATAAAAGATGAAAAAATAATAAACTTAAAGCAAAAAATAGAAAGTAGTGAAACTATAGATAAAAAAGAGAGAAAAGAATTAATAAATGAAATAGATGAAATATTACACAAAGCTTAGAATTATTTAAATATAGTATAAAAAAATCGGATATTAAGTATAATCTGTATTCTTATATCCGATTTTTTTATAAGTAATATTTCAATAAAATTATTCTTTAATTATTAAAACAAGAGTTTGTTATATATTGTGATTATTAAAATGTTATATAATTAATGGTAGTAGTTATTTGAAGATATCTGATAACTCTATATTAGTAGAATTGTTAATAGATGGTATTTCATTATAAATATGATTATATAAATTAGCTTTAATAGGTAGCGTTATAATAAAAGAAGTACCTTTATCTAACTTAGAATCAACATTAATGTTACCATTATGCAAATTAACAAAAGATTTTACAATTGATAGCCCAATGCCACTTCCTTCATTTTGTCTAGTAAGCCCATTATCTACTTGCATAAAGTTATCAAAAATTTTAGATAAGTTTTCTTCATCTATGCCTATACCATTATCTTGAACAATAAGGTTAAGATTATTTTCATCAGCTATAATAGTTGTAAATATATCTCCCCCAGGATTAGAGAATTTTATAGCATTTGAAAGTAAGTTAAGTACTATTCTTTCAATCTTTTCACAGTCAACAGACATCATCAATTCTTCTGTATTTGTATCAAAGACTAGATTTAAATTTTTAGAATTTGCATATGGAATAACTGATAATACTACATCTTCTATTAAGTTAATAATATCAATAGTTTGAAGTTTTAAATCAACACAATCAGAATCAATTTTTGCAATATCTATAATATTATTTATTAGTCTAAGTAATCTATTGCAATTTTGAGAAATTATATCTAAATTGTTATTAATGCTTTCGTAATTATTAATATTTACCTTGGATAATGAGATTTTTAAAAGCTGATTAGCTGATATTATAACTGTTACAGGAGTTCTAAGTTCATGACTTATATTAGCTATAAAATTATTTTTAGCAATATTCACCTCGTCAGCAATTTTTTTTATTTTATGTAATTCATTTTTATATTTTAAAGTTTTTATAGTGTGTAAAATTAATCCAAATATAATTAATATTAAACTTATTATGATAAAAAATATAGCTACAATAAAGCCTTTATGTACTTCGTAAGTATCATTAAATCCATAAGAAAGCCCCTTTAATTGATTATTAAAACTTATAGAGTTAGGTGAATAAGAACTAATAAATAAAATATTTTTAATAGGATAAGCATAAGAATTTATTGGAGTTAAAATATAAATAGATACTAATATTATCAAAAGTATAAGTTTAATATATATTTTTTTCATATTCACACATCCTTATTAGTAAAATATAGTTCTATATAATAAATTATACCAAAAAAGTCAGAAAATTTCAAAAAATATTAAAAAGTAAAAAAAATATTTATCTAAACAGAAATTTAATTATACTAATTTGTAAAAAAAAATATAATTTATTTTGATTTTATTGAAAAACTAAATGTAAAATTTGAATATTTAAAATTTTTCAATAAAGATACAGTAATAAAAAGGAAAATCATGATTAACGTAAAACTATTATAGTAATGGTGCTTTTTTTGATTAGGTCCAAAATAGATAAAAGTTAAATTGCACAAAAACAGGGGAATATAGGGGGCATAATTTATGAAAGAAGAGATATATAGTGAAGTTATTGAAAAGATAATAGAAAGTATAGATGAAGGAATACATTTCATAGATAAAGAGGGAAAGACGATTATATATAATAACTCTATGGCAAAATTAGAACAAATGGATAAAAAAGATGTATTAAATAAATCATTTATAGATGTTTTACAAACTATGGAAATAAAAAACAGTACCTTACTTAAAGTTTTAAGAAACAAAAAGCCTATAAAAGATAATGTTCAACGATATTTAAATAAAGATGGAAAAGAAATTACCACTATAAATACTACAATACCTATAGTAGTAGAAAATGAACTTATAGGCGCTTTAGAAATATCAAAAGATATGACTCAAATTCAAGCTCTATCAGAACAAATTTTAAAACTTGAAGAAACTAAAAATAATAAATTACATAGTCCAGAAAAATTAGGTTATAATTTTGAAGATATAATTGGAGAAAGTGATTCTATTAAGAAAGCAATTAAAATATCTAAAAAAGCTTGCAAAAGTGATGCTACAGTTCTTATATATGGAGAAACTGGTACGGGTAAAGAGTTAATAAGTCAGTCTATCCATTATGATAGCAAAAGATGTGACCAACCATTTATAGCACAAAATTGTGCAGCACTTCCAGAAAGTTTATTGGAAGGAATATTATTTGGAACTTCAAAGGGCGGATTTACAGGAGCTATAGATAGACCTGGATTATTTGAACAAGCCAATAAAGGAACTATTTTATTAGATGAGATAAACTCAATGCCACTACAACTTCAAGCAAAGTTGCTTAGAGTACTTCAAGAAGGTTATGTAAGAAGAGTTGGAGGTACTAAAGATATTCCCGTTGATGTTAGAGTAATAGCAACAACTAATGAAAATCCAATAGATATATTAAATGAAGGAAAGCTTAGAAAAGACTTGTATTATAGGTTAAATGTAATTTATATTCAAATACCACCTTTAAGAGAAAGAGGAAATGATATCTTACTACTTGCCAATAAGTTTATACAAAAATATAATAAAAAATTAGGTAAAAATATAAAATATATATCGGATATAGGTAGCAGAATACTTAAAAATCATTACTGGCAAGGTAATGTTAGAGAATTAGAAAATACCATTTATTCGAGTATGAGTATGATGGATGATGAAGATGTATTAACTGAAGACATGATAAATATAAATGAGTACAAAACTAACGTAGCCGAAAATATGTATGTTATAGATGTAGAGGCTAAACCATTAGACTGGATCGTTGCAGATATAGAAGAAAGGTATATTAACGAAGCTTTAGATAAAGCAAATGATAATGTAACAAAGGCTGCTGCAATACTTGGCCTTTGCAGGCAAAGTTTACAATATAAAATGAAAAAATATAGTATAAGAAGAAAATAATTTAGAATCAAACAAAAAAAGAGCAAAAAAATTTGCGTTATATGCAAAATTTAATGCTCTTTTTTATATTTAAATAATTATATATATATATTATTTTTATACTATTTTAAATTTTCTAAAAATAATTAAATTCAAATTTTTGGAAAAAATATTCATTTCATAAGCTTTGAAACTAGAGATAAAAAATAATTTAGAAAAAATAATAATTTAAAATTAAAAATGGCATGTAAGTTGCTTTAATAAAAGACAGAAAAAATAATAAAAAAATAACAGGGGGAATTTAAAAATGAGAAATGTTAAAGTTGGAATTTGGGGATTTGGAGCAATGGGAAGTGGAATGGCTAAAATGCTTCTTAAGAAAAAAGGAATAGAAATAGTTGCTGTATGTGATATGCATCCAGAAAGAGTTAATAAAAGTATGTATGATGTATTAGGATGTGAGAGAGAAGAAAGACAAGACGTTATAATAAATTCAGATGCTAACGTAGTATTTACTGATGAGTGTGCAGATGTTGTTTTATTAGCTACAGATTCTTTCACAAAAGGTGCATTTGATAAAATAAAACTTATATTAGAAAAGAAAATGAACGTTATATCTACTGCAGAAGAAATGGCTTATCCTCAAGCTCAAGAACCAGAGTTAGCTAAAGAATTAGATAAAATAGCTAAAGAAAATGGGGTATCGGTACTTGGAACAGGAATAAATCCAGGATTTGTACTTGATTTATTAATACTTGCATTAACGGGAACTTGTGAAGAAGTAGATTACATAAAAGCAGCTAGAGTTAACGATTTATCACCATTTGGAACTGCAGTTATGGTAGAACAAGGTGTTGGAGTTACTAGAGAAGTATTTGAGAAAGGTGTAGAAGATGGATCAATAGCAGGTCATGTTGGTTTCCCTGAATCTATAAAAATGATAACTGATGGTATAGGATGGAATTTAGAAAAAATAGATCAAACTAGAGAACCAATAATGAGTAATGTATATAGAAAATCAGAATATGCAGAAGTTCAAGCTGGAAATGTAGCTGGATGTAAGCAATGTGGATACGGATATGTTGATGGTCAAATGAAAATAGAAATGGAACATCCACAACAAATATTACCTCATTTAGAAGACTTATCAACAGGTGACTATGTAAGTATAAAAGGTGTACCAAATATAGACTTACAAATAACTCCAGAAATACCAGGTGGAATAGGAACAATAGCTATGTGTGTAAACTCTATACCTCATGTTATAAATGCATTACCTGGACTTAAAACAATGTTAGATATACCAGTACCAAGAGCTATGATGGGAGATGTACGTGAATTAGTACAATTAAAAGAAAGTGTAGAAGCATAATAAGCTTATAAAAATATAAAGATTTAAAATATAACTAAATATTTGTGCTAGCTAGGTATTTGAGAGAACTGAAATTTTCACACCTGGTTAGCACGAAGTAGTATAAAGGAGATTGTTAGTATGGATGCTAAACGTGGAGATTGGGTTATAGTTCATAATACAGTTCTTAATCCAAGTCAAAGGGCCCCACAAG
Organism: Romboutsia sp.; assembly: GCF_035470145.1. GTDB lineage: Bacteria > Bacillota > Clostridia > Peptostreptococcales > Peptostreptococcaceae > Romboutsia_D. The sequence goes on along the minus strand of NZ_DATIRC010000066.1, from coordinate 7,252 downwards.
TTCCAGAAGATACAAAATTACATCCTCTTGAAATGTGGGTTAAAGGATTTATAGATGAAGATGCAAATATTGGGGATTTAGTAAAAATTAAAACTATCACAGGAAGAGATATAAAAGGTAATTTAATAGAAGTGAATCCTTACTATACTCATGATTATGGTAAATGTATACCAGAATTACTTCAAATAGGAATTAGTGCTAGAGAGATACTATTTGGAGGTGAGCTAAATGATTAAGGACAATAGTTATCAAGCTGTAATGGGTAGAAAAAATGAAATAATGAAAAATGCTATAGGAATAGATTACTCTATATTTGAAAATGAAGGTGTATCATTTGATTATGAAAAAATGATGAAAGAAACTGGATATTCATTAGACGAAATGGAAAAAATCCAATCTCAATACGCAGTAGGAAATACACCTATAATAGAGGTTAAAAATATAACTAATCTTGCTAGAAAAGTTGCTCCAAAAGGAAAAGGTGCAAGGATATTTATAAAAGATGAAGCATCTAATGCATCAGGAAGTTTCAAGGCAAGAAGAGCTGCAACTGCAGTATATCATGCTAAAAAAATGGGATACAAAGGTGTAATAGCAGCAACTAGTGGAAATTATGGAGCTGCAGTAGCATCTCAAGCTGCTATGCAAGGGTTAAAATGCATAATAGTTCAAGAATGCTATGATAGCAGAGGTGTTGGACAGCCTGAAATAATAGAAAAAGCAAGAAAATGTGAAGCATATGGTGCAGAAGTTGTTCAATTAACAGTAGGACCAGAATTATTTTATACTTTCTTATTAATGTTAGAAGAAACAGGATACTTTAATGCATCATTATATTCTCCATTTGGGATAGCTGGCGTTGAAACTTTAGGATACGAAATAGCTATGCAATGTAGAGAAAGAATAGGCAAAGATCCTGATGTAGTAGTTTGTACTAATGCTGGAGGAGGAAATCTAACAGGAACTGCTAGAGGACTTATAAAAGCAGGTGCAACTGATACAAAGGTAGTTGGTGCTAGTGTTAATTTAAAAGGCCTTCACATGGCAAGTGATAACCAATTTAATAAGAAATCATTTACAACAGGTCATACAGGATTTGGAATACCATTTTGTACTTGGCCAGATAGATCAGATGTACCAAGATCTGCAGCAAGACCACTTAGATATATGGATAGATATGTAACTGTAAATCAAGGTGAAGTTTTCTATATGACAGAACTTTTAGCTCAACTTGAAGGACTAGAAAGAGGTCCAGCTGGAAATACATCTTTAACAGCTGCATTTAGTTTAGCTCAAGAATTAGATGAAGATCAAGTTATACTAGTTCAAGAAACAGAGTATACAGGAGCTGGAAAACATATAAATCCACAGCTTACATTTGCTCGTGAAAATGGTATAGAAATTAAATTTGGAAATCCACAAGATGAAATTTGTGGTCAAAATTTAATATTACCTTCTCATCCAAGTTTAATAAAAGTTAATGAAATAAATATGGATAAAATAAGAAAATCTTATGTAAAAAATGCTATAGAAAATAATAATGTTACTTCATTAAGTGAAGAAGATATAAAATTCTTAGCTAAGGATGCAAAATGTAGTGAAGAATTTGTAAAGGCTGTAGCAGATGAGGTACTTGTAAAAAGTTTATAGTAGATTTATGAAGATAGGTATATAAATAATAAAAGTATAAATAGGGGGATAAGCATGAAAAAGAGATTAGATGATTTTCAAGATAGAAGAGCTCATTTAGCTAATTTAAGTGATGAAGAGCTAAAGGCAAAATTTTGGAGCTTAGCAAGTGAAATAGTTGAGCCAATGCTAGAGTTAGGTAGAAAAAATACATCTCCATCAATAGAAAGATCAGTTCTTTTAAGAATGGGATTCTCATCATTAGAAGCGAAAGAAATATTAAATGGAGTATTAGAAAATGGTCTTATAAGTAAAGGTGCAGGTCATGTTGTCTATAAACTTGCTAAAAATAAAGAAATAAGTGTACGTGAAGCAGGAGTAATGTTAGTAAATGGTCAAGGATGGGATGAAGTAGTTAGTTTATTTGCTAAGGAGGGAGTATCATGCTAAAAGAAAATAAAAAATTAGATATAGAAAATATATTAAAAGATTTAGAAAGTTACAGACCAAAGAGAAGAGGTTGGACTTGGAGAGAAAATGAAAAAGATTTAGAAATGGGGCCTTTCAAATATCAAGATTGTTCAGCTCCTTTAAAAGAAAGTGTAGCACTTCCATCAGCTAAATATTTTAACAATATAGACCCACAACCAAAGGCTGTTATAACTACTGAGGTAGCTTCAGGAAGATTTGAAGATGATATAAGAAGAATGAGAATGGCAGCTCACCATGGGGCAGATCATATAATGGTTATAAGAACTGCTGGTCAATCTCACTTTGATGGGCTTATAGAAGGTACACCACAAGGTATAGGTGGAGTTCCAATAACAAGAAAACAAGTAAGAGCACAAAGAAAAGCTCTTGATTTTATAGAAGAAGAAGTAGGAAGACCAATAAATTATCACTCTTATGTAAGTGGTGTTGCAGGACCAGAAGTTGCTGTAATGTTTGCTGAAGAAGGAATAAATGGGGCTCACCAAGATCCACAATACAACGTACTTTATAGAAATATAAATATGATAAGATCATTTGTTGATGCTTGTGAAGCTAAAAATGTAATGGCATTTGCTGACATGGCTCAAATAGATGGAGCTCATAATGCTAATGCAACTGCAAGAGAAGCTTGGAAAGTTATGCCAGAACTTATGGTACAACATGCTCTAAACTCAGTATTCTCTGAAAAAGTTGGTATTAAAAAAGATAACATATGTTTATCAACAGTACCTCCAACTGCACCACCAGCTCCATGTTTAACGCTAGATTTACCATATGCAGTAGCTTTAAGAGAATTATTCAGTGAATATAAAATGAGAGCTCAAATGAATACTAAGTATATGGATTCTTCAACTAGAGAAGCTACAGTAACTCATGTTCTTAACTTATTAACATCAGTTTTAACAAGAGCTGATATACAATCTACAATAACTCCAGATGAAGGAAGAAACGTTCCTTGGCATATGTACAACATAGAAGCTTGTGATACTGCTAAACAAGCATTAGTTGGTATGGATGGATTAATGGATATGATAGAGCTTAAAGAAACTGGAGCTTTAAGAGATAAATCAAGAGAGTTAAAAGAAAGAGCAGTATTATACATGGAAGAAATATTAGAAGTTGGTGGATACTTCGAAGCAGTTGAAAAAGGATTCTTTGTTGATTCAGGAAATTACCCAGAAAGAAACGGTGATGGAATAAGCCGTAAGATAAAAGAAGGTGTAGGAGCTGGAACAGTTTATGAAAGAGATGAAGATTATTTAGCTCCAGTAACTGCTCACTTTGGATATAATAATGTAGCTCAATATGATGGAACTTGTGCTATGGACCCTGCTAAATTAATAGATGGATGTACATTTGAAGATCCAGATAAAATAATTTACATAGATGAATTAGATGATATGGATAATGTAAATGTAAGACTTAAAGAAACAGAAGAGTTTAGAAACTCTACTAAGATAAAACCAGAAATGGAATGGTGTGCTGATGGTACTGTTATGCTTACTATGATGTTACCAACAGATAAGAGAACTGCTGAATTTGCTGCACTTGAATTTGCAAAGAAAATGAATTTAGAAGATCCAGAAGTAATAAACAGAGAAGTAATGCACTCGGCTGAAGGAACTAGAATAGAAATAAAAGGAAAAGTTCCATTTAGTGTAGATATAAATGATCTTGTAATACCAGAAGAACAAAAAATTATGACTGATGATGAAATAAGAGCTGATATAGAAGCTCAGCCACTAAAAATAGTTTGTGCAACAGTAGGAGAAGATGAACACTCTGTTGGGCTTAGAGAAGTAATAGATATAAAACATGGTGGTATAGAGAAATATGGTATAGAGTGTCATTACTTAGGAACTTCAGTACCAGTTGAAAAATTAGTAAATGCGGCGATAGAATTAAATGCTGATGCAATATTAGCTTCAACTATAATAAGCCATGATGATATACACTATAAAAACATGAAGAAAATGCATGAGTATTGTATAGAAAAAGGAATAAGAGATAAAGTAATGTTAGCCGCTGGAGGAACTCAAGTTACGCCTGAAATAGCAGTTGAAAATGGAATGGATGCAGGATTTGGAAGAAGTGACAGAGGAGTTAATGTTGCGACATTCTTAGTTGAAAAAAGAAGAGAGATGCAAAATAGATAATGAAAATAGATGTATTAGTTGCTGAGATAGGCTCTACAACAACAGTTGTAAATGCCTTCTCAGGCATACATACAGATAGCCCAAAATTTATCGGTCAGGGTCAAGCACCAACAACTGTATTTGAAGGCGGAGATGTAAGAAACGGACTTAATGGAGCTATAAAAGACTTAGCTAAAAATTTAGATATAGCAAGCATAGAGTACGATGATATGTTTGCTACATCTAGCGCAGCGGGTGGGTTAAAAATGACAGTACACGGATTAGTTTATGATATGACGGCAAAAGCAGCTAAAGAAGCAGCATTAGGTGCGGGAGCGGTAATACATAAGGTAACGGCAGGAAAACTTAGAAGAACGGATATAAAAGAAATAAAAGAAATAAAACCTAACATAATACTTATAGCAGGTGGAGTAGATTACGGTGAACGTGATACTGCAATTTATAATGCAGAACTTATTGCAGGACTAAACCTTGGAGTTCCTGTAATATATGCAGGTAATGTTGAAAATAAAGAAGAAATAAAATTAATATTTGAAGATACAAATTATAAACTTTATATAGTTGATAATGTTTATCCTAAAATAGACTATTTAAATATAGAACCAACAAGAGAAGTAATACAAAATGTATTTGAAGAACATATAACAAACGCACCAGGAATGGAACATGTAAAAGATTTAGTAAATGAGCATATAACACCAACTCCAGGGGCTGTTATGGAAAGTGCAAAACTTTTGAAAAAATACATTGGAGATTTAATGGTTATAGATGTCGGCGGTGCAACTACTGATATTCATTCTGTAACAGAAGGTAATGATGGAGTTAGTAGAATATTAGTAAACCCAGAACCAGTTGCTAAAAGAAGTGTTGAAGGTGACTTAGGGGTTTATGTTAATATGAGAAATATTGTTAATTTAATTGGAAAAGAAGATTTACAAGAAGAATTATCAGACATTAATTTAGACGAAGTAATGGATAATTATTTACCAATTCCAAAAACATCACATCAAATAAAACTTGTAGAACGATTAACGAAAGAAGCAGTACTTCGTGCTACAAAAAGACATGCTGGAATCATAAGAAATGTTTATGGAGCAAGTGGAAAAAGTAAAATAGCAGAAGGAAAAGATTTAACAGAAGTTAAATATGTAGTAGGAACAGGTGGTGCTTTAACTCGACTACCTCAAAGAGTAGAAATAATGAAGTATATCTGTGAATATAACAAAAATAAAGATGTACTTTTTCCAAAAGCAAGTGCAAAGATATTAGTTGACAATGATTATATAATGGCATCTCTAGGAGTTTTATCTAAAAAATATGAACAAGCATCTCTAAAGCTTATGTTAAAAAGCTTAAATCTAGAGGAGGAAAGCGAATGTACCCTAGGTTAGAAATTAATATTCCTAAATTAAAGAATAACGTATCTGTACTAAGTAATATATGCAAGACTAATAATTTAGATATGGCAATGGTAACAAAAGTATATTGTGCAATGCCAGAAGTAGTTAAAGAAATAAGTTTTGATAATGTAAATTATTTAGCTGATTCTAGAGTTCAGAATTTGAAGAATTTACAAGATATAAATATACCTAAAATATTACTTAGAATTCCAATGATTAGTGAGATAAAAGATGTAATCAAATATGTAGATATTAGTTTTAATTCAGAGATTAAAACTATATATAAGTTAAATGAAGAAGCTAAAAATCAAAATAAAGTTCACAAAATAGTATTAATGTTTGACTTAGGCGATTTAAGAGAAGGATATTTTGATGAAGAGGAATTCTTTAGTGTAGTAGATAAAGTTTTAAAGTTAGAAAATATAAAATTATTTGGAATTGCTACTAACTTGACTTGCTATGGAGCAATAATGCCGTCAGAGGAAAACCTAGGAAGGCTAGCAAACCTAGCAAAAAGAATTGAAAAAGAGTATAATACACCTTTAGAGTTTGTATCTGGTGGTAACTCTAGTTCAATAGATTTATTACAAGCTTTGAAAATGCCAGATGGTATAACTAATTTAAGATTAGGTGAAGCCATAGCACTTGGTCGTGAAACAGCTTATGGGAAGGAAATAGAAAATACTTACCAAGATGCATTTAAACTAGTTTGTGAAATAGTTGAAATAAAGGATAAACCATCTATGCCAATAGGTGAAATTGGAATGGATGCATTTGGAAATGTACCTAGCTATGAAGATAAGGGTATATTAAAAAGAGCAATAGTTGGTATAGGTAAACAAGATATAAATATAGAAGGTATAATGCCAATAGATAAAAATATAGAAATACTAGGAGCTAGTTCTGATCATATGATACTTAATGTAACAGATTGTGAAAATAAGTATGATGTGGGAGATAAAGTTGAGTTTTTAGTAGAATATGGTGGGCTTTTAACAGCATGTACAAGTAAGTATGTGCATAAAGAATTAGTTTATAATGAATGTACGCAGACTGAATTGGCATATTAGAAAACTTAAGAATATAACAAAAAGCATAGTGATAAACTATGCTTTTTGTTATATAATACATAGGAAATAGAAAACTAACTAATCTAAGAGGTAGAATTATGTATAAAAATAAAGTTGTTTTTGTAACAGGGGCAAGTAACGGTATAGGCAATAGTATAGCTAAAGAATATGCTAAGTTAAATGCAAATGTAATAGCTATTGATATAGTAGAGCATGACTTTAGTGAAAGTAGTATAGAGTTTTATAAAGCAGACTTAAGGAATGAAGATGAAATTAAATCTGTATTTAAAAAAGTAGTAAACAAGTATGGTACTGTGCATATACTGATAAATAATGGTGCTATAAGCAAATTTAATAAATCTATATTTGATATAGAAACAGTAGAATTTGATGATGTAATATCTGTAAATCTTAGAGGAAGCTTTATATGTTCGAAAGAGTTTATAAGAGCAAATAAAGGACAAAACTATGGAAGAATAATTAATATAAGTTCAACAAGGTTTAA
>NZ_DATIRC010000065.1:0-8085 GCF_035470145.1 Romboutsia sp. | reverse complement strand
AATAATCATGCTTATAACAGTTATAATATCAGCTATGAATTATAGATTGATGGAATTAGGTAAATCTATACCATGGATTTCAGAATCCATATTTCACTATATATGCCCTACTTGTGGGGTAACAAGTATATATCAATTTTTAACATCAACTACATTATGGGTAGATAAAATTAAAAGTACCTTAGGGATAGTAATAGGGATATCAATAATACTAGCTATAGTATTTGGGCCAGTTCTATGTGGATTTATATGTCCTTTTGGAGCAATACAAGATTTAGTAGCAAAGATAGGTGAAAAGTTATTCAAAGGAAAGTATAACAAATTTATACCTAGCAACTTAGATAACAAATTAAAATATATAAGATATGTAATGCTAGTAGCAACTGTGATATTAACAGCATCTTCAGGGGTTATTTTAATAGAATCACTTAATCCATACCATGCATTTTTAGGTATATTTGATGCTAAGCCAATTAGCTTAATAGGAATGTTAATACTATGCTTAATAATATTAACTTCTTTATTTATACAAAGACCATGGTGCAAATATTTATGTCCATATGGAGCATTTTTAGGTATATTTAACAAGTTTAAGGTATTTAGAGTAGCTAGAGAAAAAACTAGTTGTGTAAATTGTAAAAGATGTGATAAACAATGTCCAATGGGAATTGAAGTACATTCTATGAATGTAGTAAGAGATATAAGATGTATATCATGTTTAGAATGTGTTGATAAAAAAGTATGCCCTAAAGCCAACACTATATCTTATACATCTAAAGATATAGAAGACGAAGAAGTATTAAATGAGATATTTAAGTTTTAAAATAAGGAGAGAATCTAAGATGAATAATAGTAGAAATAAAGTAATAGCAGGAGTAGTATGTGGAGTTATAATTGGATCGGTAGGAACTAGTTTTATAGGAAACTTTCAATCTACTCAACAAAATAATATTGCAAACTTCAAAGATAAACCTCAAGGAATTATACCAGATGAAACGATACGAGAAGAATTTGAAGGCAAAAGACTAGGAAAGCATCATGAAGGAGCAGGTTCACTACAAACTGACGAAAATATAGACATTGCTAGTGGCAATTATAGTGATGGAACTTACGAAGGAGAAGCTTCAGGATATGGACCTAATTTAAAAGTACAAGTAGCAGTATCAAGTGGGAAAATATCAGATATAGAAGTAGTTAGCCATAATGAGACACCAGGATTTTATGAAAGAGCCTTTGAGACTGTACCAAGTGAGATAATACAAAAACAAAGTACAGATGTAGATACTGTGTCAGGGGCTACTTATAGTAGTGTAGGTATAATAAATGCAGTAAATGATGCTCTTAAAGATGCTAGTACTATTACTAATACACAATAAAACCTGAATATTTAAGTGTTTATAAGATATGCTATTTCAAAGTGAGAAATAGTATATCTTTGCATATTATTATATTTAAATGATATAATTAATTTAAAATAATGCGGAGGTATATAATTGTCAAAATTAATATATATTGCAGATGATGAAACTAATATAAGAAACTTAGTTAAAACATTTCTTGAAAATGATGGATATAAAGTAGTAGCTTTTGAAAATGGAGATTTATTATTAGAAGAATTTAATAAAAAAGAATGTGATCTTGTAATATTAGATATTATGATGCCAGGATCAGATGGTTTTGAGATATGCACTATTATAAGGAAAAAAAGCACGGTGCCTATTATAATGTTAACAGCAAGAGATAGTGATATAGACTATATAACGGGAATAACATTAGGAAGTGATGATTATTTTACAAAGCCATTTAGTCCAATGGCTCTTGTAATGAGAGTAAAAGCAATGTTTAGAAGAATTGATTTTGAAAAAAATCAAAATAGTAAAAATAAAAATAGAGAGCTTGAATTTGGAAATATTACCATAAATACAAATAATAAAATAGTAAGTTGCAATAACAGTAACATAGATGTAACACCTAATGAGTATAATCTTTTAACTTACTTATTTGAAAACAAAGATAGAGCAGTATCTAGAGAAGAACTGCTAAATAAAGTTTGGGGATATAATAGTGAAATAGAAACTAGAGCAGCTGATGATACTGTAAAAAGACTTCGTAAAAAAATAGTAAACACTAATGTTTCAATAGAAACAGTATGGGGATTTGGGTTTAGATTGAAGGAGAACTCATAGAATGAGTAAAAATACTAAAAACAAGACTAGTATAAAAATAAGAATATTAAGAAGTATATTAATATTAATAGGAATAATATTTTTAGGAACAGGTTTATCTTTTAATTTATTAGTAAATAGCTATATAGAAAATAGTTCAAATGAACAATTAAAAAAGGCAACTGAATTAGTCGAAAACTTTGATAAAAGTTTAATTCCGATTAAAACTCGTGAAATGAAACCATCACCAAAAGAATATGAGCTACACGAATTTGATAAAGTAAAACAAAAAGATTTTCCTGACTTTATGAAAGGTGTTCATGAAAAAGTAGAAATGGCTATGATGGAGTCTGATGCAGAAGCTATCGTAATAAATAAAGACTATAAATTAGTATTTCCAACAAAAGAAGAAGATTTTTTAAAAAATATTAATGAATATGAATCAATATTAAATGAAATAAAATCTAAAAAAATAAGTTTAAATTCAAGAGAAACATTTAAAATATCAACTAAACATGGTAATTATTATACTTCAATTTTAAAGATAAAAAGTATGAAAAATGTTGAAGATAATTATTTAGTTTTATTTATAGATATATCAAATACGTTAAATTTAGCTAATCAAATAAATACACTACTTATGCTAGTTATGTTTTTAGCAGGAATACTTTCAATTTTTACAGCAGTAATATTATCAAATAAGATTGCAAAACCAATACAAGAGCTTTCTAAGTTTGCTAAAAATATTGGACAAGGCAATTTTAATAAGTTTGATTTTGATTTTGCAGATAAAGAATTAGATGAATTATCTCAAATAATGAACAAAAGTGCAGAATACCTAGATAAATATGATAAAGAGCAAAAGATATTTTTTCAAAATGCATCTCATGAACTAAGAACACCTTTAATGTCTATTAAAGGATATGCAGAAGCTATAAAATATAATGTAATAGACAAAGATAGTGCAAGTGCTGTTATTTTAGAAGAAAGTGATAGACTAAGCGAAATGGTTGAAGATTTATTATATATATCTAAAATTGATAATATAACAAAAGACTATACTTTAGTAGAATGCGATATTAGAGAGATATTATCTAATTGTACACTAAAGCAAAAAGCAAGGGCTATTAACAAAGGAATAGAATTTAAATATGATTTTTCTGATGAAGAAGTGTTATTGAATTGTGATGAGAAAAGTATATCTAGAGCTTTCTTAAATCTTATAGAAAATGCTCTTAGATATGCAAATAGCAAGATAATAATAGGATGTAAAAATTATAATAATAAGGTAGTAATATATATAGAAGATGATGGTGACGGAATTAAGGAAGAAGATTTAAACCATATATTTGATAGATTTTATAAAGGGGAAAAAGGAAAACATGGCATTGGATTATCAATAGTAAAATCTATTATTAATAAACATGATGGTAACATTTATGCAGAAAATAGTGATTTAGGAGCAAAATTTAAAATAGAATTTAAAAAAGTTCAAAAAAACTTACCATGAAAGAAATTTCTAAAAAGATAGGTAAAGATAAATCTACAGTTACATCTTTAGTAAATAAACTTATAAATTTAGGCTATGTTGAAAAAGAAAAGTGTTCAAATGATAAACGTGTTACTTATATAGGTTTAACTCAAAAAGCAAGAGATATAGAAGATAGTTATAATTTTATATCTTCTCAAGTTAAAGAAACTGCATATAGTAATTTTACAGAAGAAGAAAAAAAAGAGTTTCTTAGATTATTAAAAAAACTTAGTACTAACTTCAAAAATGCAAATAATTAAACCTTTATTTTTATATGTAAAAGGGTTGCCTCTAAAAATTATAAAAATCATTTAGAGACAACCTTTTTAAAATATTAATCTATAAATGTTACAACTTCTTCTAATGGTTTACGAGGTGGTTGAGGAGGAGTCTTATCCTTAGCCACACCTAATGAAATCATAGACATTAATTCATATCCTGGCTTTTCAAATCCTATAAGTTCTTCTATTTCTGTTTTAGCATGAGTAGGTCCTGTCATATAACAAGTTCCATAACCCATTTCAGTTGCAGCTAATAAGAAGTTTTCTACAGCAGCACCTATACCTTGAGCTGCTGATTGAGCTGACACTAAAACATCAAGTACTTCTTGAGGAGCATTGTTTTGCTTTAATATTTTATGTTCTATCATTTTATATTCACATGAATACACTAAAACCACGACTGGTGCATGTTTGAAACAAGTATAATATTTTATTACACTCATATGCTGTTTAAAATCTTTTTCGTCTTTTGCAAGTTGTCCTATATTCTCATGGCTTTTAGTTACTATATCAGCCATTTTATTTATTATATCTCTATTCTGAAGTACAACAAAATGCCAATTTTGTTGATGTTTTGGAGATGGTGCATGAGTTGCAGCCTTTAATAATTCAACTATATCTTCTTTTGGAATTAAAGTGTCTTTAAATTGTCTTACACTTTTACGATTGTATATAAAATCTAAATTTGCCATTATGTAACTTCTCCTTGTGTATAATTAGTTTGACGCAAAACTAATTATACAATTAAAATAGTTTATTGTCAAACTAATTTATTTATATACTTTTTTATACTTTAAAACACCAGATTTGATGAATATCTGTATAGTATTATTTAAAGTGATATTTAGCGATTATTGAATATTAAGCAAATAAAGAGTTAATAAAAGAATCTTAAAGGTGAAGCTTATATACTAAATTTTACCAGTGGTATAGAGAATATTATTTAATATAATGGTCAATATAACCGTAAGATGAAAATAATAAATATAGGAGACAAATTTATATATCTTCATTTATTATAAACATCTAAATATATAACTTTTACTGAGGATTTAGTTATATATTTGATATTTAATGATGACGAAATAATTAACTAATAATTATTTTATTAAAGGAGTAGGTCTTATGGGATATGATAATGATAAAAAAAGAGAAAACAATGGTAGTTTAGTAAGATGGATAGGAAGATTCATATTAGTCGCAATTATTTTATCAATAGCATCATTTGTAACTCCAGGGTTTACAATCTATGGAATGTGGTCATATTTAATAGCTGCTATTGTAATATCTGGATTAGATTATTTAGTAGAATTATTTATGAAAGTTGATGCATCTCCTTTTGGAAAGGGAATAAAAGGATTTATAATTGCAGCAGTAATAATATACCTAGCACAATTTTTAGTTCCTAATATGAGTGCATCTATCATAGGAGCAATATTGGCAGCTATAGTTATTGGACTCTTAGATGCAGTATTTCCTGCTAGAGCTATGTAATTTTAAACCTCAGGTATTAATCACCTGAGGTTTTTATGTATTATATTAAAAATTTTATTTATGATTTTTTAGCCATTCAATAGCTGAGTTAGCATATAGAGCTGCACCCTTATAAAATACATCTTAATTAAAAAGAACATTAGGATTATTATGAGGATAGATGTATCCTTCTTCAGAATTGCCATTTCCTAATATAAGATAACAAGTTGGAACAGCTTGAGAAATTATGCTTAAGTCATCTGATCCACTCATTGGGAATTCAATTAATTCACAAGGGTATCCTAATAATTCTTCGCTGTAATTCATAATTTTTTCTGTAAACTCAGGATTATTCAAAGGTCCTTTTCGTGTTATTACACTACCATTTGGAAATAATCCGGACATAATATGAAGGGATATAGCAGTATCAACATCTGGATTTTTCATCAATCCAGCATCTACCATAGCTTCACTCCTATTTATCCTTTTAGGTGAAGTACCTTCCTCATTTGGTTGGAACATCAGCTTTACACAACCATCTAATTCATCTTCATACTGTTTCAATAATTTAGCTGCCCCAAGTAGCATTGCTGCATGAACAAATTGTGGTGAACAGTACCACAAGTAAGGGAGGGGTTTTTATATAAAAAATATACCTCTCAGTGCTTATAATTAACCACTTACCCTTAATTCGTTTACAAGGAAAAATCTAATGAATATAATGGATATTGTGGAGAGTGAAAAGATAAAAATACGAATAGAAGTTGATGAAAAAATAGATGTTATAACTTTAAAGTATTGGTATTATGATTTAAATATAGCTTTAATGATTAGTTTGTTCAAATAAAAAAGCTTTAAAAATCAATTATTTGACTTCTAAGGCTTTTTTAGTTGAAATTAATTATCTCTTGTTTTCTATGATGTTTGATATAATTCCTTTACATCTTCCACATGCAGTACCTGAACCAGTAACTTCACTTACCTTTTCAACAGTGTCAGCTCCATCTTGAACAGCCTTTACAACTGTATCTACTGATACATTCTTACACTTACAAACGTTTTGTAATAGAGCCTCTACCTCTTTAAGTTCATCATCATTTTCTATGATTATATCAGACATTCCTTTAAGTTCTTCTACAGTTCTAGCACCTTGTGCCTGAGCCATTCTAACTTTTAAATATTTTTCCATTTCTAATTTCATATATATACTCTCCTAATATTTAAATTTACAATTAGATATTTAATTCAATAATCTTATTATGTTATTTAATTATATCTTTATACTATACATACCATAACTTAACATATTAAACTATAATTTTAAAAATTGAATATTTACATATAGAATAATTATTTTAAAAACATGTGCCATAACTTAAAATTATGACAATAAAAAAGCACCTAGTGTTTAAACTAAGTACCTTTAAATTTATTATTTCAGTTGTTTTAACAAGCAACTTTAGTAAATTAAGCTCTTATTCATTTAGACCATTGGCTAAATCAATAAGAGCTTGATTCTCAACTCTATAAACAGTCCATTCATCCATAGGTATTGCTCCCAGTTTTTTATAAAATTCTATAGAAGACTTGTTCCAGTCAAGACACCACCAATCTAACCTACCACAACCTCTATCTACAGCTATTTTTCCTAAAGCTGAAAGTAAGGCCTTTCCAATACCAAAACCTCTCATATTCGGTCTTACATATAAATCTTCTAAGTATAAGTTAGCTTTACCTAAGAATGTAGAAAAATTATGGAAGAATAATGCATATCCAACTGGCTCATTATTATATTCACCTATTATTACTTCGGCCTGATTTTTAACAAATAAAGATTCATATAATATTTCTTCTGTTGCAACTACCTCATTTGATAATTTTTCGTAATCTGCTAATTCTTTAATCAGTGCAAGGATCAATTTATTATCTTCTTTCGTTGCAAATCTGATTTTGAAGTTAGGAATATTAGTATTAATATAATTTTTCATAGGTCCTACTCCTTTTATTTTATTAAATTAATTATCGTAATATATTAATTGAAGTTTAATATTAAGCTTTAGTTAATAATTACATTTAATAATATATTAGAAAAATTCTATTAATATTCTTACTAAAAAGATATCGCAACTTTAAATGCCACAAATGTGCCGCTGCTTTACGGGGATTCATAATACTTAAAGCTTGCATAATCTTAATATAAAAAATCAATTAGAAGGAAAGGTTGCAAGTACTAAAAGCGATAACGAAAAGTTAGAAATTAATGAAACTAATATACCTAACTTTAACGAAATTAGAAGTAGAATAATTGAAATGAGTAAAGGGCATTTAGTGCAGCTTAAGGGAAGTTATAGGGAACTTTCTCATATGTATGGGATGAGTGAAAATCAAGTTAGAAATATAGTTGGTGAAAAGTGAAATACAACAAAATGCTACTAAAAAATAAAAAATAAGATGAAAAGTAACAAATTTAGAAGCCGATGAATATATTATAACAAGAAGGATATACAAGTCTTCTAAAATTTCATGTAAAGGAGAACACTCATGAACAAAAAGTGTATGTGCAGTAAAAGTAATACACAGTGCAATAAACCACAAAGCTGTAATTGTCAAAATGAATGCAGTATGAATGATATAT
>NZ_DATIRC010000064.1:0-9154 GCF_035470145.1 Romboutsia sp. | reverse complement strand
TATTTGGAGGAATATTCTTTGTAGTTACTTTGGGGATGAAATATTCTATATTATCAGGGTCACTTACAGTATCAATAATAATATTACCTGTAATAATAAGAACTACAGAAGAAGCATTAAAAACAGTTCCACAAAGCTATAGAGAAGCATCGTTAGCTTTAGGATCAACGAAGTTTCAAACACTATATAAAGTTATATTACCAAGTGCAATACCTGGTATGTTATCAGGGATTATATTATCAGTTGGACGTGTTATAGGAGAGTCAGCTGCAATACTATTAACTGCAGGAACAGTAGCTCAAATGCCAGGTGGTATATTTGATAGTGCAAGAACTTTAACTGTTCACGCATATTTATTAACGAAAGAAAAAGGCGACATACAAGGTGCGGCTAGTATAGGTGTTGTATTAATAGTAATGGTATTATTATTAAATACAATAGCTAAGGTTGTAGCAAAGAAATTAAATAAAGCAAACTATTAATAAATTTTACGAGGTGTGAAAATGAATTCAAATAATATAAAGTTAAGTATAAATAATTTAGATTTATTTTATGGAGATAACCAGGCTTTAAAAAACATAAATATGAATATAAAAGAAAAAAAAGTAACAGCTTTAATAGGACCTTCAGGATGTGGTAAATCAACATTTTTAAGAACATTAAATAGAATGAATGATCTTATAGACAATGTAACTATAAAAGGGAAAATAGAAGTGGATGACGAAGATATATATAAAAGCAATGATGTCATAAAATTAAGAACTAAAGTAGGTATGGTATTCCAAAAACCAAATCCGTTCCCAATGAGTATATATGATAACGTAGCGTATGGACCTCGTACACATGGAATAAAAGATAAAAAAACTTTAGATAAAATAGTAGAGGAAAGTTTAAAAGGTGCAGCTATATGGGATGAAGTTAAAGATAGATTAAAATCATCTGCACTAGGCTTATCAGGAGGTCAACAACAACGTATATGTATAGCTAGAGCAATAGCTATGAAACCAGAAGTTATACTTATGGATGAACCTACATCAGCATTAGACCCAATATCAACTGCAAAAGTAGAAGAATTAATAGAATCTTTAAAAGATGACTATACTATAGTTATAGTTACTCACAATATGCAACAAGCAGCTCGTGTATCAGATGATACAGCATTCTTTTTAAATGGAGAGGTAGTAGAATTTAGAGATACAAAAACTATGTTTACTAATCCTGAAGATAAACGTACAGAAGATTATATAACAGGAAGATTTGGATAAAATTTATAGGCTATTGCAATAAAACAATATTTCAAAAGGAGCTTTAAGATGGTTAATACAAATTTAGAATTAAGCATAAACACACTAAAGCAGTATACTATTACTATGATAGGACTATGTGAAAAAGCAGTAGATGCATCAGTTGACTGCATGGTAAGAAAAGACTTTGAAGGTTGTAAAAAAATCATAGAACAAGATGATGAAATAGATAAGCTAAGAGAATATATAAGAGATAGAAGCATAGAATTAATAGCTTTAAGACAACCTATGGCAAAAGATTTACGATATGTATATGCTTTAGGCAATATAGCTATAGAATTAGAGCGTATAGGCGATTATTCAGCAAATATAGCTGCAGAAGCTCTAAAAATAGGTGAAGAACCATATATAAAATCATTAATAGACATTCCTAAAATGGCACAAGAATGTAAAGAGATGCTTTCAGATATAGTAGTAGCATTACAAAATGCAGACGAAAATTTATGTTATGAAATTGCTTCAAGAGATGATAAAATAGATGATCTATATAGTCATATTCAGGTAGACTGTTTAGATGTAATGAATCAAAATCCGACTACAATAAACCAAGGAGTAAGGCTTTTATTTGTAGGAAGATATTTAGAGAGAATAGGTGACCACATTACAAATGTATGTGAAAAAGTAATATATGCTATAAATGGAGATAGAGTAGAGATAGGATAAAACTTAGGTTTTATCTTATTTTTTTTATATATAGAATTTGATAGGACAAACTATAATTTTCATAAATATAAAGATTATAAATTCTTAATGATAGAGTTTAAAAATAAAAGTAAAATTAAAAAATACTAAACTAAGATGCTGAATTTTCCAATAAAAAAAAATAAAATAAATTTTACAAAAAATATGTTGAAAATATGCCAATAGATGGATTATTATATAAGAGAAAAGGTTTTTTATAATAAGGGGGCTATTAATATGGATAAAAATGTAAAGCAAGTAATTGAAAATGTTATTGAAACTGTTAAATTTAGAAATAAGGGAGAAGCTGAGTTTCATCAAACAATAGAAGAGGTTTTACATTCATTAGAAGGTGTTTTAGTAAAACATCCAGAATATGTAGAAGAATGTATATTAGAAAGAATGGTTGAGCCAGAAAGACAAATAATGTTCAGAGTACCATGGGTTGATGATAATGGAAATGTACAAATTAACAGAGGATTCAGAGTACAATTCAATAGTGCTATAGGACCTTACAAAGGTGGATTAAGATTCCATCCATCAGTTAACTTAGGAATAGTAAAATTCTTAGGATTTGAACAAATATTTAAAAACTCTTTAACTGGTTTACCAATAGGTGGAGGTAAAGGTGGATCAGACTTTGATCCTAAAGGAAAATCTGATAGAGAAATAATGAGATTCTGTCAAAGTTTCATGACAGAATTATATAGACATATAGGTCCAAATGTAGATGTACCAGCTGGAGATATAGGTGTAGGTGGTAGAGAAATAGGGTTCTTATTTGGACAATATAAGAAAATAAGAAATTCTTATGATGCTGGAGTATTAACTGGTAAAGGATTAACTTACGGTGGATCTTTAGCTAGAACAGAAGCTACAGGATTTGGTCTTGTATACTTTGTAAGTGAAATGTTAAAGCACCATGGACAAAGCTTTGAAGGTAAAAAAGTTGTAATATCAGGTTCAGGAAACGTTGCAATATATGCAGCTAAAAAAGCTATGGAACTTGGAGCTAACGTAATAGCAATGTGTGACTCTGCTGGGTACATAGTTGATGAAAATGGTATTGATTTAGATATAGTTAAACAATTAAAAGAAGTAGAAAGAAAGAGAATAAAAGAGTATGTAGCTAGAAAAGAAGGTGCTAAATACGTTGAAGGTCAAAAAGGAATATGGACTGTTAAATGTGATATAGCTCTTCCATGTGCAACTCAAAATGATATAAACATAGATGATGCTAAGATATTAGTTGAAAATGGAACAATAGCTATAGGTGAAGGTGCAAACATGCCTTGTACAAATGAAGCTGTAGAATACTTCTTAGAAAAAGGATTATTAGTAGCTCCAGCTAAAGCTGCAAATGCAGGAGGAGTTGCTACATCAGCTCTAGAAATGTCTCAAAATAGTATGAGACTTTCTTGGACATTTGAAGAAGTAGATGAAAAATTAAAAGGTATAATGAAAAACATATTTGAAGCATCTAAAAATGCTGCTGAAGAATATGGTCATGCAGGAAACTACGTAGTTGGAGCAAACATAGCAGGATTCTTAAAAGTAGCTGATGCTATGATGGCTCAAGGGATAATCTAGATAATAATTAATATTAAATATATGAAAGAGGCTTTCTAAAGAGAATAGCCTCTTTTTTCATGTAATAAATTAGATATAAACACTATCGACAAAATCTATATTTAGATAGATAATAAAATAATAATAGAAAAAGAGGAGTAAAACATAGGAATCTTTTATAATGAAATTTAATAACTGAATCAATAGAAAACTGGATTGTAGAAATACTAAAGATATGAAAGTAAACATTAATTTAGTTACAAAAACAATAGGTTGTAAATGTTTTAATTGCTAGGAGGTAAAATTTTGAAGTTAGAGAAAATGGGTATGAGAACAATCAAAACAGGTATAGCAGTTATACTTTGTGTAATAGCAGGAGGATATTTAGTGCAAAATCCATTTTACTCTGCTATTGCATGTATAATTTCAATGCAAGATACTGTAAAAGGATCTATGACGGCTGGACTAAGTAGAGTAAAAGGGACTATTTTAGGAGGTATAATAGGATTTTTAATAGTATTAATCAAACCAGGTAGTCCGATATTATGCGGTTTAGGTGTTATGTTTACTATATATTTATGCAATATGCTTAAAATAAATAAATCAGTTGTAGTTGCATGTGTAACATTTTTATCTATACACCTGAGTATTATAGACTCTAACCCAGCTCAGTATTCTTTTTTTAGAGTATTAGATACATCTATAGGTGTTGTAATAGGAATATTTATAAATTATATATTAGCAAGACCAGATTATTTAGATAGTACAAAAAATGAATTTAAGGAAATAGAAATAATGGCGATAGGATTCATAGAAGCCAAGGTAGTAAACAAAGAAAATTTAAACATAAAGCAATTTGAGAAAAAAATAAAAAGGGTAGAAAGTATATATTCAAAATTAGTAGATGAACTCGATTATAAGAGAGGTAATATAAATATAGAAAAACTAGAAAATACGATAGACATATGTAGAGAAATATATTTTCATATGCAATCAATAGAATTATTAGAAAATAAATTATATCTAAATGAATCAAATTATGAAAAGATAAAGAAATTATACAAATCTGAACAAATAGATTGGGATTTAGATGAATATAAAAGTCCCGTGTTTAATTATCATCTAAGCAAAATAATAGATGAAATAAATTTAATTCATAATATAAATAATTCAAATTAACAATTCATAAATAAAATAAAGTACCTCTGTAAATATTAACTTATATATGATATGCAAAGGAGGTACTTTATGGATTCAATTAATCTAAATGTAAAAATACTCGAAGAATATAAAATGAAACTTTTTAACGAATTAATAAGATTAGCTTGGAAAAATAATTTAGATCAAGTGGATACTATACCTAAAAAAGTGTTAGGAGAAAATATACATGAAGAATTTGATGAAGTTACAATAATAAATTTAATACGAGTAATAATGGGTCTAAATCCAACAGATGAATTTGATGCTACATTAAAAGATACACTTTATGAAGCTATGCATTTAGATGAAATGAATCAGCCTATAATATCAATAATATCTCAAGCGTGTAAATATTGTAATAAAAGCAATAAAGAAGAGGAATGTTTTGTAAAGGAGAAGCATATCAATTGTAATGAGAAAAATATTTGTAGTTCATGTGGTGACTGCGTATCAAACTGCAACTTAGGTGCTATATCGGATAAGATACAGTTTATCCCAATGATAAGATTATTAAAAGATGAAAAATGCCCAGTATATGCGATAGTAGCCCCTTCCTTTGTAGGTCAATTTGGAAAAGATGTAACACCTGGAAAGATTAGAGCAGCGCTGAAGAAAATGGGATTTGAAGATATGATAGAAGTCGCTCTAGCAGCAGACATGCTTACTGTTAAAGAAGCCTTTGAATATTGTGAGCATATGAAACAAAATGAAGACGGATACTTTATAACAAGTTGTTGTTGTCCTGTATGGATAAGTTTAATTCAAAATAATTTTCCAGAGATTTTAAAAAACGTATCTCCATCTGTATCTCCTATGATTGCATGTGGTAGAGCTGTAAAAATATTAGATTCAAATGCAAAGGTTGTATTTATAGGGCCTTGTATAGCTAAGAAAAAAGAGGCTACACTATATGAAATAAAAGATGCGGTAGATTTTGTATTAACTTTTAAAGAGTTAGAAGAAATATTTAAAGCATTAGATATAGATCCATCTAAACAAAAAGAAGAAGATAGAGTGGAAGCATCAATTTTAGGACGGGTTTATGCAAGAAGTGGTGGGGTAAGCGAAGCAATAAAGATATCATCACAGAGAATAAATAAAAATATTAAATTTAAAAGTACAGTATTCCAAGGAGCTAAAGAATGTAAGGAAGGTCTAGAAAGAGTTATAAATAAAGAATTAGAGACAACATTTATAGAAGGAATGGGATGTATAGGAGGGTGTGTAGGAGGCCCAAGGAGAATATTAAGTGTAGAAAATGGAACAAGGTATGTAGAAGAATATTGTAAAGAAACTCAAATAGAAACACCATTTGAAAATTTAAATGTAGTTCAGTTTTTAACCATGATGGGTATAAAGAGAGTTGAGTTATTAGGTGAAAGTGAAGAGAAGCAAGTTCTCAAAATATTTAGCAGAAATATAACAAGTAACAACTAAAGTTATTATATAAGTAAGAGGGAGATTAGGGGGATGAAATGTAAATCTAATAAGAACAGTTGTACACTGATTATAAGTATGATTTTAGCAGTAACTGTAATATGGATTGGATTTTTTATAAGAAAAGATGCTAAAGAGCCTATTAATCCTAGTGAAGCTAATCTTATAATAAGATCAATAAAAAATGAGACGTTAACAGAAATGATAAATAACGATACATCACAAGTACAAAAACATTCAGGCCCTAGTTTTGGTAAAGTAGCGCATATAACCATAGATGATGGACCTTCAAAATATACAAATGATATATTAGATATATTGGCAGTAAATAATGTTAAAGCTACATTTTTTATGATTAATGGAAATATGAAAAAACATATAGAAGAAGTAAAAAGGATAGAAGAAGAGGGGCATGGTGCAGGATTTCATAGTGTAACACATGATATTCATCAATTATATAAAAGTCCAGAAATTACACTAAATGAGTTTGAAACCTGTAAAGATACATTCTATAATATAACTGGAGAAGTATCTAAGTTGATAAGAGTGCCGTATGGAAGCAAGCCATATATGCCAGAAGATTCTCATGAATTATTATTAAAATATGGATATAAAATGTGGGATTGGAACTTAGATACACAAGATTGGAATGGAACAACAGATAACATAGTAAGCAACATATTATATTATGGCAGAAATAATCCTAATTTAGTAATATTAATGCATGAAAAACAGCAAACAGTAGAATCCCTACAAAGTATTATAAGAGTTTTAAAAGAAAGAGGATATAATATACTTCCAATAACAGAGGATATACAAGAGAAGAATTACTGGGATGGAAACTTATAGTATTTTTAATAATATAAAAATAAGTAACAAAAATTAAAATAGTACATATATTATCATAAATAATTGACAATAATATTATTAATTGGATATAATTAAGTAATAAATGAAAATAAAAACTGTGATGAAGAGGAGTATGTAAATACTACTAAAAGAGAGGAAGATTCATAGGCTGAAAGGTCTTCTTGGTATAGGTTTACAGAATGTAGCTTCGGAGTTTCTAAGCTGAACTAATAGTAGGTTTAGACGGTGAGAATCGTTAAATTCTATTGAGAGCCAAAATTATATTGTTTATTAGTGAACAATAAATCAAGTAATATTTAATCCTTGACTAAAACAACTAGTAAATAATTTAATAATGGAATTAAGGTGGTAACGCGAGCTTTTCGTCCTTATTATAGGATGAAAGGCTCTTTTTGATTTTATAATAAAGTAAAAATGCAAAATTAATTATATAAAAGGAGGAAATATAATGGAAAATACTAATTTACCAAAAACATATAATCCTAAAGATTTTGAATCAAGATTATATACAAAGTGGCTAGAAGATGGACTTTTTAAATCTAAGCCAAATCCAGACAAGAAGCCTTTCACAATAATGCTTCCACCACCTAACATAACAGGACAATTACACATGGGTCATGCACTTGATCATACATTACAAGATATACTTGTAAGATGGAAAAGAATGGACGGTTATGAAACATTATGGCAACCAGGAACTGACCATGCGTCTATAGCAACAGAAGTTAAAGTTGTTGAAAGAATAAAAGAACAAGAAGGAAAAACAAAGTACGAAATAGGAAGAGAAGAGTTCCTAAACAGAGCAATGGATTGGAGAAATGAATTTGGTAGAAAAATAGTAGACCAAATGCAACAATTAGGAGATTCTTGTGACTGGGATAGGGAAAGATTTACAATGGATGAAGGATGTAACGAAGCAGTTACTGAGTTCTTTGTAAAACTATATGAAAAAGGTCAAATATACAGAGGAAACAGAATAATAAACTGGTGTCCAGATTGTAAGACTACTTTATCTGATGCAGAAGTTGAGCATGAAGAGCATGATGGAAAGTTCTATCATATAAAATATCCAATAAAGGATAGTAATGAGTTCTTAGAAATAGCTACAACTAGACCTGAAACAATGCTTGGAGATACAGGAATAGCTGTAAATCCAGAAGATGAAAGATATAAGCACTTAGTAGGTAAGCATGCGATACTTCCAATGGTAGACAGGGATCTTATAATAGTTGCGGATGATTATGTTGATTTAGAGTTTGGTACTGGTGCAGTTAAAATGACTCCAGCACATGATCCTAATGACTTTGAAGTAGGTCAAAGACATGATCTTGAAAAGATAAACGTAATGAATGAAGATGGAACTATGAACAAGTTAGCTGGAAAATACGAAGGTATGGACAGATATGAATGCAGAAAGCAACTTATAGCCGATTTAGACGAAGCGGGTTACTTAATAGCAGTAAAAGACCATAACCATAATGTAGGTTCTTGCTATAGATGTCGTACAGTAGTTGAGCCAAGATTATCTGATCAATGGTTCGTTAAAATGGATGAGTTAGCTAAACCTGCTTTAGAGATATTAAAGAGTAAAGATTTAGAATTCGTGCCAGATAAATTTGACAAAACTTACTCACAATGGTTAGAAAATATAAGAGACTGGTGTATATCAAGACAGTTATGGTGGGGTCACCAAATACCAGCTTACTACTGCCAAGATTGTGGAGAAGTAATAGTATCAAAAGAAATGCCAACAGCTTGTAAATGTGGCCACACTGACTTAAAGCAAGATGAAGACGTACTAGATACTTGGTTCAGTTCTGCACTATGGCCTTTCTCAACTTTAGGATGGCCACACAATACAGAGGAATTAAACTACTACTATCCAACAAGTGTACTTGTTACTGGATATGATATAATATTCTTCTGGGTAGTAAGAATGGCATTTGCAGGAATGTTCTGTATGGGGGAAACTCCATTCAAACATGTATTAATACATGGACTTGTTAGAGAATCAGAAGGTAGAAAAATGAGTAAATCTCTAGGAAACGGAATAGACCCATTAGAAGTAATAGACCAATATGGAGCTGATGCAC
>NZ_DATIRC010000063.1:0-4790 GCF_035470145.1 Romboutsia sp. | reverse complement strand
GACTTACAAAGCATAGCAAATGCTAAATTCGAAGATATTATAAAATAGCACTAAAAAGGAGGATTAGTGAAATCCTCCTTTTTTATATATTAGAATTTTCAATTACAGAATCTAAATGAAAAATTCTGTTGCTACATATAAAGCGGAAAGTCCAACTAACCCATAAACTATTCTACTAATAGTACTTATATTACCAAAATTTCCGCCTCCAGCAAGTAAAGCTGCAACTAAATCAAATTGTATTAAACCTACTAGCCCCCAGTTAAGCGCACCGATAAGTACAAGAATAAAAGCTATATTATAAATTAAGTCCATTTTTCCATCCTCCATTAAATTATTTGATTATATACTATAATTAACATATAAAGGTTTTTTATACTATATTTGAATATATTGTAAATTTAAATCGCATAATTAAACTATGGTAAATTAATATTGTTTAATAAATTATTTAAAATATAAATAATTTATTTTATAAAAATAGTATGAATTAAAAATGTAGGTAAAAACATTAAACTCTTGTTAAAAAACAGAAAAAATGATAAAGTTTAAGTATAAAAACGAATATTAAAAGTTAAAAGATGGGAGATGTTCGAGTGAGGATAATAAAATCTCATGAAATAACAGAAAAAGTAAAAAAAATATGTATTGAAGCTAATATTTATTTAGGTGAAGATGTAGTAAATACAATAAATAAAAGTCTAGAGATTGAAGAAAGTCCATTAGGTAAAAATATATTAAATACATTATTGGAAAATACAAAGATAGCAAAAGAAAAGAATATACCTATATGTCAAGATACTGGAATGGCTGTGTTTTTCGTAAAATTAGGTCAAGGTGTTATTGTAGAAGGTGATACCATAGAAGATGCTATAAATGAAGGTGTTAGACAAGGATATGAAGAAGGATATTTAAGAAAATCTGTTGTAGATCCAATAACTAGATTGAATACAAAAGATAACACTCCTGCAATTATTCACTATGAAATAGTAAAAGGTGATAAAATTGTTATAGAGTTTGCACCAAAAGGATTTGGTAGTGAGAATATGAGCAAATTAAAAATGCTTAAACCGTCAGATGGGATAGATGGAATAAAAAAATTTATAATAGAGACAGTGTCAGAGGCTGGGCCAAACCCATGTCCTCCAATAGTAGTTGGAGTTGGTATAGGAGGTACAGTTGATAAATGTGCTCAAATAGCTAAAAAAGCTTTGTTTAGAAATATAGGTAGTTATAATGATGATGTAAATATAGCAAATTTAGAAAAAGAATTATTAACTGAGATAAATAAATTAGGTATAGGACCTCAAGGTTTAGGAGGTAATACCACAGCACTTTCAGTACATGTAGAAACATTTCCTACGCACATAGCCGGTCTACCAGTTGTGGTTAATATAAATTGCCATGCATCAAGACATAAAAAAGCTATGATATAGGGGGGATAGAAATGATAAATATACAAATGCCACTTAGTGAAGATAAAGCAAGAAAATTAGAATGTGGAGATGTAATCACATTAAGCGGGACGATTTATACAGCTAGAGATGCTGCACACAAAAGATTAATAGAGTGTATAAATAATAGTGAAGAACTTCCATTTAATATAGCCGATCAAGCTATATATTATGTAGGTCCAACACCTGGCAAACCAGGTGATATAATAGGATCAGCAGGTCCTACAACAAGTTATAGAATGGATGATTTAACCATTCCTTTGCTAGAGCGTGGTCTTAGAATTATGATAGGTAAAGGAAAAAGAGATGAAAAAGTAATACAGGCAATGCAAAAACATGGAGCAGTATACCTTGCAGCTATTGGTGGTGCAGGCGCATATATTTCGAACTCAATAAGGGCTTGTGAAATTATTGCATATGATGATTTAGGTGCAGAAGCAATAAGAAAGTTAGAAGTAAAAGATTTACAGTTAATTGTAGCGATAGATAGCTATGGAAATAATATATATGAAAAAGGAAGAGAAGCTTATGCAAAGTAGAGCGTAGGCTATGGAGGTTAAAAATGTCTAAAGATTATTCACAACTAGCACTTCAAATGCATGAAGAGAACAAAGGGAAAATAAGTGTAGAGAGTAAGGTTAAAGTAGAAAATAGAGATGATTTATCTATAGCATATACACCAGGAGTTGCACAACCTTGCAGAGAAATACATGAGAATAAAGAAAACACATATAAATATACATCTAAAGGAAATATGGTTGCAGTAGTTAGTGATGGTAGTGCTGTTCTTGGATTAGGTAATATAGGAGCAGATGCATCTATACCAGTTATGGAAGGCAAAGCTATATTATTTAAGCAATTTGCAGATGTAGATGCATTTCCAATATGCTTAAAAACTAATGATGTAGATGAAATAGTTAATACTGTTAAATTAATGGAACCTGTATTTGGAGGAATAAATTTAGAAGATATAAGCTCTCCAAGATGTTTTGAGATAGAAGATAGATTAAAGCAAGAGTTAGATATACCAGTATTCCATGATGACCAACACGGAACAGCTATAGTAGTTGCTTCTGCAATAATTAACTATGTAAAGTTGACTAAGAAAAGAATGGAAGATTTAGAGGTCGTAATAAATGGACCAGGAGCTGCAGGTATGGCGATAGGAAAAATACTATTAAGTATGAAGGTTAAGAATGTAATATTCTGTAATAAACAAGGTGCTCTTAGTGAAGATATGGACG
This sequence comes from Romboutsia sp., assembly GCF_035470145.1. GTDB lineage: Bacteria > Bacillota > Clostridia > Peptostreptococcales > Peptostreptococcaceae > Romboutsia_D. Next base: position 2,092 of record NZ_DATIRC010000063.1, on the reverse strand, counting down.
ATTTAAACTGGGCACAAAGAGAAATGATTGATATAACTAATATAAGAAATGAAAAAGGTACATTAAAAGAGGTTATAAAAGGCAAAGATGTGTTTATAGGAGTATCTGGACCTAATATGTTAACAAAAAAGATGGTTGAAACTATGGCTACAGATTCTATTGTATTAGCAATGGCCAATCCAACTCCAGAAATAATGCCAGATGAAGCCAAAGCTGGTGGAGCGCTTGTAGTTGGAACAGGACGTTCAGATTTTCCTAATCAAGTAAATAATGTTTTAGCATTCCCTGGGATATTTAGAGGGGCATTAGATGTTAGAGCAAAAGAAATAAATGAAGAAATGAAGATTGCAGCTGCATATGCAATAGCAAATACAATAGGAAATGAAGAAATTTCTGCAGACTATATAATACCAGATGTATTTAATAAGGATGTAGTAGAAAACGTAGCTAATGCTGTAAAAGAAGCGGCTATCAAGACTAAAGTCAATAGAATATAATGTTTAAAACAAAAGACTAGCAACTTTATTAAAGTGGCTAGTCTTTTAATATGAATTTAAGTAGTTTTTGCTAACATAAAAAGAGATGTGAAATCACATCTCTTTATGCTGACTATTTTAAAGAAGTTCCGTTTTCATTTTGAGTAATTAATCCTTTTTTCATTAAAACACCAAGGGCACGCTTGAAGTTCTTTTTACTAGTATTAAAGACTGTAGATATTTCTTCTGGAGAAGTCTTATCGTTAAATCTCATATTACCATCAGCACCTTCAAGATAACTCATAATTTTATTTTCAAGAGAATCTAGTTCATCTTTTCTATTTTGTCTAGGAGAAAGACCTAGTTTACCATCTTCATATATTTTTATAACGTTTAAACTTAGTTCGTCACCTATTTTTAATTCTGTAAAGTATTCGTTATGAAGTATAACTCCTGCATACTTATTATCAACGCATACCATTGCTGAATTATTAGTTTGGAATCCGTAAACTATACCTGTAACATTATCACCGATATTATAGCTATGGTCAGTAGTAAGATACCCATCTATATCAGTTGTAGCTGCTAATCTACCTGTTTTATCTAAATATATATAGAATAAGTATCTAGAGCCTTTTTCTAGTTCATAAGTTTTAGATTTGAAAGGAACTAATATATCTTTTTGAAGCCCTATATCTATGAAGCTACCTATTTTAGTATGAGCAACAACCTTTAAGTACGCTACTTCATTTACCTTAGCTTTAGGAGGTATTAAAGTTGCAGAAGGTCTACCTTCAGAATCTTTGTATATAAAAGCATCTACTGTATCTCCAACTTCAATTTTATTTTTATTAAGTAGTCTATTGTGAAGTAATACATCATCTTTAGTGTTGCCTGTTTTTGCATCTAAGAAATATCCGAAATCAGTTTTTCTTTTTACTTCAAGTTTATTAAAATCACCTATTTTTATCAAATTTTGCATCTCCTTAATTCTAATTATTGTTAATAGTTATAATTTAATATAATACCATATGTGAGAAATATATTATATACAAATATTTTGCACAGAATACTATTAAATTATTGAAAATAAGTATAAAAATAAGATGTGATTGCTATATGATAATAAATAATGAAAAACTAACATCTCAAATTATGGATGTTAGTTTTATATTACATAAAAATATAAACTTATTAAATGTAAAGATGAAAATATAATCATTTGATAGTTAGGGTTGAATTGGTAAATATAATCAAATGAAGCAATCTTAAGAGAGTATATAAAGGATTAAAATTAAATTTTTAAAATTAAATTATATAAATTAGATATACTAAACTTTATGAATATTAATATAAACACATTTAATTAAATAACTTGAATAAAGTGTGTAAAATACTATATTCATGAGTTTGAATAAAAAAATAAAAAAATTAAAAACTATTGAATTATAACGTGAATTTTTATATAATAAATTTTGATGTTTATATATTTTAAACATCATGTTTAGTTACAATAATAAATGAGCAGGAGGTGGGACTATGGACATTGGTGAAAAAATAAAAAGAATGAGGATAGAAAAACAACTGACTCAAGAAGAATTAGCAAATAGATGTGA
>NZ_DATIRC010000062.1:0-1707 GCF_035470145.1 Romboutsia sp. | reverse complement strand
TCCCATTGACATATTTTGTAGATGGCTTGAGGCTTGTAATGAATCAGGGAAAAGATATCCTTGAGATAGGACCTGAACTTTTAGGTCTCTCAATCTGGGGTATTGTATGTTTTGTAATTGCAATTAAAGTCTTCAAATGGGATTAATTCCAAAGAATCTTCATGTATTTACATTACAGCCGTAGTTTGGGGAAAGGTAAACAAGACCTATACTAGTGAGTCTTTTAATATATCGGTTTTTCCAGATTGTCAATATTTTTGTTAAAATATGAACATTTCATTGATGGGATATGAGGAAGAACTTAATAATATTCAAGTTACATTTGATAAAGATTCTTACAGAGAAAGAGGTTATACTTAACTGGTCTATATCAAACGGTATTGCTTTAATTGGAATTATTGTTGTATGGTTTGCGAGCAATAGAAATATTATTGGAGGATATACCAAAAATGAACTTGTCTCATATTACTTCTTTATGTTTATTTATTCACAAGTTATCGGATGGTGGGTGTTTTGGGATGTAAGAAAAAATATTAGAGATGGAAGTCTTTCGAACTTTCTTCTAAAACCAATAAGTTATGTAAAATATCTGATATTACAGGAAACCGCATATAAATTAATTAATTTGATTACACAAATTCTAATTGGAATAATAATATATATCTTTATTAAAAATTTCATAGTTATTACATTTGATATAGAAGATTTGGCAAAGTTAATTCCAGTTATTTTTATAGGAATCTCAATTAACTTCTTATCTCACTTCTTTATCGGATGCTTTACCTTTTTTTGGTTAGAATCATATTTTTTATCTGATTTTCATTGGATATTTAGTAGATTTTTAAGTGGTTTAGTTGTTCCGCTAACTTTTTTCCCGTTTTTTGTGGAGAGAATTCTATTACTGAATCCATTTAGGTTTACATTTTCTTTGCCAGCAGAGATTATCTTTAATCAGATTAATTCGCAGGATTACTATAAGGTCTTATTGATAGGATTTATATGGGTCGGGATATTTGTTGTTTCTTCAATGTATATTTGGAAAGTTGGTCTAAGAAGATATAGTGCTTATGGTTCATAAATTATGAAAAGATATCTTTTTCTTTACAATGCAATACTAAAAATCTGTCTGGTTAGGGAAATGGAATTCAGGATAAACTTTATCATCAGGATTTTGATTAATTTCTTGTGGGCTGGTATTTCATACGCTACGGTTTTTCTGATATATTCTCAAGTTGATAGTATTGGTGGATGGAATCGAGAGCAAATGGTTTTGCTTACATCGGTGGTTGGTTTAAGCAATTCAGTATATAAACTATTTTTTCATAATAGTATTACAAGATTTCAATATTTAGTTAATAGTGGAGAATTAGACTTTATGTTATTGAAACCTGTAAATGCTAGATTTCTTGCTTCTATGAGACAGTTTGGTTTTGAGCAGCTTCCAAGAGGAATAATGTTTATTTATTTGATTATTGTATTATCAAAATCGATCAATTTCTCTATCAGCAATATGGATATGGTTTTTGGCTTTATTCTAGTAATTCTGGGATCTTTTGCAATTTACAACCTTGTATTTTCAATATACTGTTATGTCTTCTGGAAACCAAGAGTGTGGAATTTATTTGCAATTAATGTTGAACTACAAAACCTAGGGAACAATCCAAGTCAAATTTATAAAGGGTTTTTAGGTGTTTTAGTATATGTTTT
>NZ_DATIRC010000061.1:0-2256 GCF_035470145.1 Romboutsia sp. | reverse complement strand
CTACACTTACTACATCAAATAGTTTCATAAATCTCCTCCTAAATTTTCTTCTATGCCATTATTTTTCTTATTCTTTTTATGCTTTATTTATCTTCATTTACAAATAAAGGTATATAATAATCATAATTTTTTATTATACTTTGTACAAAATTACTTAAATCTATTATCTCTTATAATTCAACATTTTTCTTGTAAATCCTCTTTTATAAATATATTTTACGTTAATTTAATACTTAATTAAGGCAAAAATAACTGGTTGTAAAAATATTTTTACAGCCCAGAAACTAAATAATAATACAATTTATGCAAAAGACTGGGGGTATATATGGTTAATGATATTTTAGAAGATGATATTAAATATGTAGGTATAAGAGCTCATCATATATCTATCGAAAAAATTCGAGGAGAGAATATTTTTGTTTTATTGTAACTAGTATAATAGAAAATCCTTTTAGTTATACAGTATGTGTAACAAATAATTCTGTTCAAAAACACAATCCCATTGAAATAGATATAAATAAAGATGCAAGAGATTTTGAGATAGGTAATAAGATTTTAATTAAATTTGAAGAAAATAGTATGTTTACTTTCAAATAAAAAAATAATCCTATGAGATTAGATTTTCAATATCTAACTTCATAGGATTATTTTTATTTTTTAGCTTTTTTATATACACTCTTATCTATATATTCTTTTTTTACTACATTTCCATTAGAATCTTTATACAATCTATATGTTTTAGCAGCATCTAATCCATTTTGTTTAAAAGTATCCACTTTAATATCTATATTTTTCTTATCCATTGAATTACCATATATTCTAGATGTAACTGTTCCATTTCCTACTATATTTTTTATATATATAGGATGAGAGTATGGATTTTTAAATCTAAAATCAGTTCCAACATCATTTACCATAGCATCTCTACCAAGAGGAACATAGCTTGATACTAAAGAATGGTTAGTTCTTGAAGTTAATTGTAGCCCTGAACTTAAAACTGAATTGTATAGTGTTGTAGATACTTGGCAAACTCCACCTCCAAGTGCATCTTCTAACTTTCCATTTATTATAACTGGTGCATCTTTATATCCATTTGATTTATTTCTTATACCCGTTAAATTATTATATGAAAATTCTTCGCCTGGCATTAATAATATATTGCTGCTTTTATTGGCCGCAGTTATTATATTATGAACTCTACTTGAAGCATTTGTTGAAAATTTAGTAGTAAACTGAGCAAGTAAAGTATCTATGCTTTTAGCATCTTCTGTTTTTATATTTGGATTTTTTATATTAACTTTTAGTTGTATTTCGTTATATTCTTTATTCTTAATAGTATTTATTATACTTTCTTTAGTAGATGCTACATCTAGTTCTTTTCCCACAGTAGACGGACTCGTACTTATATCGCCTAAGTTTGAGATATACACTTTTGAATTCACTCTATCTACGTTTATATCTTTTGATATCTTTTGTATATACTCACTCAATTTTGCTTCGTCATAAGAAGATTTAATTTCTATATCCTTTTTATTATCTTTAAGACTAAAATATCTTTTTACATTCTCAATATATTTATCTGTTTTTGTATAATTGTAAGCTTCTTGTACTGCTTTTTCTACATTGTACTTTAAATCTATATCTTTTGGTAATATATCATATTTCTTATCTTCATAAGAAAGGTCTATATTTTTAGGGCTATAATTATTTGATACTGCTTTTATAGCCTCTTCTTTTGTCATTTGTGATACATCTACATTTTCTATAAATATATTTTTAGCTATATTATTGTTGTATATATATGTTTTATTAAAACGATCAATTATAATTCCTAAAGAAAAAACTACAATTATAACACCAATGATACCGTTCCTTTTTTTATTTTTCTTTAAATCTTTAACTCTGCTACATTTCTTTTGTTTTTCATTGTCATTTCTATTTAATGTTTGTTTGCTCATTATCCACCTCACCTTTAAGACTATTTAAATTATATTTGATTAATTTTTTTTAAACAAGTTTTATATATTATATGTAACTTTATTGTTACATTTTATACTAAACTATCGCAAATTCCCTATCACTGGATAATGATCTGAATATTGTACTAAATCTATAATATAATTATCTATTGTTATTAGTTTATCTACAAATATATAATCTATTCTTGCATTAGTTTTTTCAAAAGTACATGATTTATATTTATTTGTATAAACTGCTATATCATAAAAATTATTTATATTTATATTTTTTTCGTTC
>NZ_DATIRC010000060.1:0-13686 GCF_035470145.1 Romboutsia sp. | reverse complement strand
ACATTTGTATGTAGCTGTGGACATAGAGAGAAATTAAGTTCATTTAATAAAAGAAAAGCAGAAGAAAAAAATAAAGCATCTAAAAAAGATATAAATAAATTCTTGAAAAATCAAAATAAAACTGAAGAAGTATTTAACAATCCATTTGCAGAAGCTTTAGCAAAGCTTAAAAAATAAGTAAGAAATATAATTTAAAAAGATCTTTAATTAAATTATAAAAAATTTTATATTAAAGATCTTTTATATATTATATTAAATTAAAAATTATTATCAAATAAATCATTTTCAGATACTAATCTTGAATTATAGCTATTTTTTAATTCAATGTAATAATTAGCATATACAATTTCTAAATAAGGCATTATATATAAGAAACCGAGACCTAAAGTTATAGCTCCTAATATAACCCATGGAATGAAGGTTATATATAACCATAAAGTCTTTAATACATTACCGTTCATATATAAGAAGCTATATTTAACAGACTCAAAAACTTTATAATCCATATCTAATATTAAATATAAAGAAAAAGATAAATATATTCCAAAAGTAAATACAGTAATAAATATTAAAGTTAATATAATGAAAATTAAAGCAGATGGATAATTAGATAATGCTACAAAGGTACTAACAAATATTAATACAAAGCTTAAAACAAACATTAAAATAGCATTTAAAATTGAAAAACCAATACATTTAAATAGTTTATTAATAGGTATTTTAATACTACTACATTCGTTGTACTTTACTATGTTTAAATAAAGATTAGTACTGTAAATAGAAAATAATATAACTAAAATATTTATAATTATATTACCGTTTTCATAATAGTTAGCAAGATAAGTTAAAATTAAAGTTATAATACTAAATAATACAGGCAACTTCCAATTACTTTTAAATTGTTGTGTTGATAAGCTTTTAATTTCTGAAAAACTTTTCATAAATCCTCCCTAATAATATATTACTCAATCTAAATTAAATATTATTAAGATTAAATAATAAAATTTAAATAATACAACTATTTATATAACATTATATTAATGTGTAATAATAAAAGTTAATATAATTTTAAATTTATAAGACTATTATAAAAAATAAAGTACCTATGTATAATGAAATATAAATAAGATTTCTTTGAAGGGTAATAGATTTAAATTTAAAAGAGTATACAGCGAAAAATGATAATATGGAAAAGAATAATTATGATAAATAAATTTATGAAAGACATGAATTAAAAAAATATACAATAAGAATAAAGATGAATTTAATTATTAATTTTACTCAAAGGAAAATATCCTTTGAGTAAAACAGTTATTTTAGTTATCAGATTTTATGAATTGTTGTAGATATTTATCCATAGAATCACAGACTTTCTTACCATCTACAACAGCTTGTATAACAGTTTTAGCACCGTTAGTAACATCTCCACAAGCATAAACACCTTCTCTAGTAGTAAGACCGGTTTCATTAGTTAAAAGAAGGCCACCTTGCTTAACATCAAGACCCTTATTATTTATAACAATAGTATTTTTAGGAACTTGGCTTATGGCAATTAAGATGCTATCACATTCAAATAATTTTTTACTATCAGGTATTGAAACTAAAGATGTAGAACCATCTTCATTAACAACCTTTTTAGTATCTTCAAGTATTATACCTTCATCAACTATTTCAACAGGAGACTTGAATGTTTCAAATAAAACTCCTTCTTCTTTAGCTTCAGATATTTCATGTTTAGTGGCAGTCATATCATCAACACCACGTCTATAAGCGATGTAAACTTCTTTAGCACCGAAATACTTAGCACTTCTAGCAGCGTCCATAGCAACATTTCCAGCACCAATGACAACAACTTTACTTCCTAGGTCATATCTATTAGGCGTTTTTAGATAATCTATAGCATAATGAACATGTCCAAAAGTTTCACCTTTTATATTTAATCTCTTAGGATTCCAAACTCCTGTACCTATGAATATTGATTTATATCCATCTTCAAATAATTTATTTAAAGTAACTACAGGTCCTATTAAAGCATTTATCTTAATTTTAACTCCCAGTTCTTTTAATCTTTTTTCTAATAACTTAATATTAAATTTTGGTAATCTGAAACCTGGAATACCGTAAGTTAATATACCACCTATTTTTTCATTTTTTTCAAAAATAGTAACATCATATCCACGAGTAGCTAAATTTAAAGCTACAGTAATCCCAGCAGGACCAGAACCTACCACAGCAACTTTAATTCCATTTTGCTTAGGCTTTTGTAATTTTATATTTTCTAAGTACTTAGTAGATATTTCATATTCTATATCATGAAAATGTACAGGTTCTCCCTTAATGCCTTTTATACAATTTCCACTACATTGGTTTTCGTGAGGGCAGACTACTGCACATATAGCTGATAAAGGATTATTTTCAAATAGTATTTTACCAGCTTCTTCAAACTTTCCTTCCTTATACAAACTGATTATTTGTGGAATAGGAGTGTCTATAGGACAATTTTTTTGACACCTAGCATTCTTACAAATAATACATTTATTAGCTTCATTTAAATTATTAAGCATGATTTTACCTACCTTTATGACAAACTTATACAAAATAATACAACTTTTTAATATTATAACAGATATTTTAAAAATTATACAGACGTATTATTATGAGGTACTAAAATCTAGCAAAAAATTTATTGTAAGGGATTAATAAGATCAATAAACAAAAAGAATGCAATTAGTTTACTAATAACATATATTTTAGTAATATAATATATGACACAATACTTACAATATTGACAAGTTTTAGGGAGGAAGAAGTAATTGTTAAAGAATTTTATTAATCGTATGAAAAATTTAGTAGAACAAAACAAGGATAGTAAGGAATCTGTAGAGAAAGAAACAATAAGTGAAATAAAAGATAATAAAAAAAATGAGAACATTAATCAAATTATAGAAGATAATAATTTAAAAGAGATACATCATAATGTAGATGAAAATAAAGAAGTTATGCATAAAAATGACAACGAGAGTATAAATGAAGAATTAACAGAAGAAGACAAAAAATATATAAAAGAAATAAAAATAAAAAGAGGAAAAAGTATTAAGGCTATAGATGTATATACTAAAGAGCCGCAGATTTTCAAAACTCATAAAGAATGTAGCAAAAAACTTAAAATACCAGAAAACTATATACAAGAAAATTTAAAGTATGGTTATACAGATTATTTAGGTGAGGCTATAAAATACCTAAGCAAAGAACTAAATATAGCATATGAAGATGTAAACTATTTAGAAAGTAGTAAAGCGCCATCTCAAATTTTAAATTCATTAAACAATAAAATATTTACAACTAAAATATCCGAAGATAAAAGAAATGAAATTTTAGGTAATGAGAAAATCGAACCAGTAAAAATGCATTATACATTTGAATGTATAGATGAAGAATATGATGATTATTTCAAAAAATATAAGTCTATAATTAAAAGAGGTGGAAAGAAAAAAGTAGAACTTGTAGATAAAAAGGGTGAAGTGATAGAAATATTTAAATCATTAGATGAATGTGCAACATTTCTTAATAAGGAGAAAAGTGAAATAGTAGATATGCTAAAATATAAAGATACAAAAATTGGTAGAAATCAAATAAGATATAGTTTAAGAAATATATAAATTCATATTAAATTCATAACACTTTCATTTAACATTCACACATTCAAAGATAATGTAATATAAAATAAAATTATAATGTAATAATAAGCTAAATATTAGGGAGGAAATAGATGCCAGAAGATAAAAATTTAAATCAAACAAACGAAGAAAATTCAAAGGGAAAATTAAAAAGTACTGAAAATGAAGTACAAACAACAAATGAAATAAAAAATGAAGGAGTAAAAGAAAAATCAAAGTATAATATAAAATTTATAGCTATAACAGCAATTATTGGAATTATATGCTTAGGGGTTGGATTTACAACAGGAAAAGAAGAAGGAAGAAAGTTGCCTGCAACACATAAAAATTATAGTAGTAACAAAGTAATAGCAACAGTAGGAGATACAAAAATAACTGGAAAACAACTTAAGCAAAAAATGGAAACTGTATTTTACATAAATGGAAAACAAAAAATGACAGATGAGCAAATAAAGGCATATGAAGAAAGCATGATAGATTACATGACAACTACAGCAGTATTATATCTTGAAGGTAAAAAGGAAAAAATTGAGGTAAGTAAAGAAGAAATAGAATATGAGTATGCAAATTTAATGGAAAGTATATCTCAACAAATTGGAATAGCAGAAAAAGATTTTCTGAGTCAATCTAAAATATCTAAAGAAGAAGTAGAAAAAGAAGTAGAAAAAGAATTAATAGCAACGAAATATATGGCAAAAGCTTCAGAAGTAAGTGATAAAGAAGCTAAAAATTACTATGACAAAAATAACGATGAATTCTTAAAAGTAAGAGCATCCCACATATTAATCTCAAATACAGATGATGAAGGTAATGCTGTAAGTAAAGAACAAAAGAAAAAAAATAAGGAAAAAGCTGAAGAAATATTAAAGAAAATTCAAGCTGGAGAAGATTTTGAAGAATTAGCAAAAGAATATTCTCAAGATGGTAGTGCTTCAAATGGAGGAGATTTAGATTTCTTTGGAAAAGGACAAATGGTAGAACCGTTTGAAAAAGCTGCATTTTCATTAAAGGTTGGGCAAGTAAATAAAGACGTTGTAGAAAGTCAATTTGGATATCATATTATTAAAAAAACTGATGAAAAACAAGATGATTTTGAATCTATAAAACAAGAATTAAAAGATAAATTATCTTATGATAAGCAAAATAATTTAGTAGCTGATTTAGTTGAAAAATATAATGTAGATGTAAAAAGTAGATAAATATAAAAAAGAGAGTGTCTCAAAATGATTTTTAAAATCACCAAAAGAGATACTCTTTTTTTTATGATTTCTTTTGTATAATTTTCAAAATGTAATTTAATAAAAAATTAAAATGTTATAAAATATAAAAATATATACTTATTATATATAAACCCTTTTAATTTAAAAAAGGTTTATATATAATAAATCTAATGATTAGATTTTAATCTAATGGATTATAATTAAAAAGATAATCTACAAAATTCAAATTTAAATAGTCTTAAAAATAACTAAGTATTTTAAAAGGATAATTATATAAAAATAATGAATTAATTAATAAATATTATTTATAAATAATATTTTTAAAATATTGGAAATTAATATTATAAAATGATTTATTTTATATTATTAGAGAAATGTATTTGCGAATAAATTAAGTGATACTAGGAAGTATGCTTTTAATAAATTCTTTAAAAATATATAAATAACAAACTACAGTATATAATTTAAAGGTAAAATGAATAGTCACAAAGGATGTGGTTAAATGAGAATTATATCAGATAAAAAATATAGAAAAATCCTCATATTAATTTCTATACCTATACTAATGATTGCACAATATTACCTTTTTAAAGTGGGGATTTTACGTCCAATGGTAAAAGGATTAGAGCTTAATATAGTAGAAGGAGATTATGTAGCAGATATAGACCAATATGTAATAAAATTAGATGATCAAGTAACGCTATCAAGTGGAGATTACATATATATACCATCATATGCCAAGGACCCTAATATATGGTTCAATGTACTAGATAATACGGAAACTTTAAAAATAGAAGGTAATAAGCTAATAGCAGTTAAGGAAGGTACTTCTGCAGTTGGTATTATGAAAAATTCAAGAGTGTTAAGAAAAACAAATATTAAAGTTATAGATCCAAATGTTCAATATGTAGAAGCAAAATTAGATAGCAAATTAGAGTATGTAGGGGATACAGCTAAAATAGATTCAATAGTTGAGGTCGACTATGATAAATTTAAAGAAAAAGAAAAAGTTACATATAAAAGTAGTGATAAAAATATTATAAAAATAAGTGGAAATAAAATAGAAGCTATTGGAGTAGGAAAAGCTAGGGTTTATGCAAAAGCTAAGGATAAAGAAGATGTTTTAGAATTTAATATAAAAGCAAAAGTTTCTAAAATAGATATAAATAGTAAAATAGAGATAGAAGTTGGTCAAAATAAAAAATTAAACCCTAATATAATAACAAAGCCTAATGGATTAAAACATCCTAAAATTAAGTATGAATTAGTACAAAGAAAATTACCAATAGAAAGGGCTATAAGGTTAGACAATGATGGAACCGTAGTAGGCCTTAAAGAAGGAGAAGAAAAAGTAAAGATAACTTGTGATAACAAAAGTAAAATAATTACTGTTAAAGTAGTTAAAGAAGCTTTAACAAATAGTAAGGTACAAAATTTAGAAGCGAGTTATAAAGTAATTAATGGTAAATTACAAATATCACTTACTTGGGATTGTATAGAAGATGTTTTAGATTATGATATTTATCTAAGAAACAACTCATTACAAGAACGTCAGTTTAAATTATTTGAATCTGTAAGTATAAAAGAAGAAAATCCTATACCATTTAAGAAAGGAAAGACTATAATAGAAGTAGATTTAATTGATGGTAATATGCCGAATTTAAGTATATACGTAGTAGGAAAAACTAAATTTGGAACAACTAATCCAAGTAATATTATAAATACAAAACCGCGTCAAGATGATATACAAAATTTAGAAGTCAAAGATTTACGAGTATATATAGATGAAGAAAATAATATTGCTAAGTTTAATTGGAATCCTATAGATATGGATAGTATACAATATAGTATCTATATAAAAAATAACTTATTACAAGACGGTGGATTTATATTACTTGAAAATGCAATAGAAATAAATGAATATATAATGAACCTTGAAAAAGGAGAAATAGATATAGAAATATATGTAAATGCAAATCAAGGTGAAAAATATTCTAAACATAGTAACATAGTAAACATAAAAAGAAAAAGTATAAGTGAAGACAGTTAAGCGTAGATGCAGTAATAAAGTATAGTATAAATACATATAAGTAGATATACTGTATTTTAGGGGAGATGTTATTTTGAGGATGAGATATGAGCAAATAAATAAAGCATCTAAAGGCTTAGCTGAAGAAGCTTTTAAAGCATACACAGGAAAAAAAGATTATAAAAGAGCTATAGAGATTTACAGTATGTTAGCGACGTATACATGTATTCCTGAGAGTATATCTGATTTCTCTAAAAACATGCTAGGTAGACTTAGTAAAAAAATAGAAGAAAATACGTAATACCACAATCTCGCATATTAAAAATATGCGAGATTTATTATTTTAAAATGATTATAAAAGTATAAAAAATAGTAGATAAAATTAATAAAATATTAATAATAGAGTTACTTTACTTGAAAAAAAATCATATATATGATAAAATATATGTTAAAACAAAATAAATTTGCAAGTAAATATTCATATGAGAATAAAAAAAATCCAAATTGGAAATTTATAAACTATTTTGAAACATAATCACACAAGGAGAGGGGGATACTAAGGAAGTAATACCTTAGTAAACAGCTTATGAATGAACAAACTAAAATTTCTTTAGAAAGAGCAGCACAACTAAAATCAAGAATAGAAGATTATACTAATATTAAAGATTCAATCCCGAAAGGACTTGAAAAAGAAAATGAAATAAATAAAAGAAAACAGAATATATTAAATATATTAGGAGCAACAGAAGAAAACTGGAATGATTATAAATGGCAATTATCAAATAGAATAACAGATGTAGATACTTTATCAAAAATACTTAGATTAACAGAAAAGGAAATAAATCAAATAAAAGAAGTACAAAGTCAATTCAGATGGGCAATATCACCATATTATCTAAGCTTAATAGATCCAGACGATATATACGATTCAATAAAATTAATGTCAATACCATCACATATAGAATTAGACGATTCACAAGAAGACTTAGACCCAATGGGGGAAGAATTCACAAATCCAGCAGGAAGTATAACAAGAAGATACCCAGATAGATTAATAATAAATATAACAAATGAATGTGCAATGTATTGTAGACATTGTCAAAGAAGAAGAAATATAGGGCAAGAAGATTGTCATAGAAGCAAAAAGGTTATACAAGAGTCTATAGACTATATTAGAGAAAATAAAGAAATAAGAGATGTACTTCTAACGGGAGGAGATCCATTAACACTAAAAGATGATATGTTAGAATGGATAATAAGTGAAATTAGAAGTATAGAACATGTTGATTATATAAGATTAGGAACTAGAACGCTAGTTACAATGCCACAAAGAATTACAGACGAGTTTTGTGATATGTTAAAGAAGTACCATCCAATATATATAAATACACACTTCAACCATCCAATGGAAATAACTAAAGAAACTAAAGAAGCTTGTGCTAAATTAGCTAATAGTGGAGTTCCATTAGGAAATCAAGCAGTGCTTTTAAATGGTGTTAACAATGATAAATATGTAATGAGATGTTTAAACCACGAATTACTTAAAATAAGAGTTAAGCCATATTATATATTCCATAGTAAACATGTAAAAGGAACTGCTCACTTTAATACATCCATAGATGCAGGTTTAGAAATTATGGAATATTTAAGAGGTTATACATCAGGGATGGCAATACCAACGTATATAATAAATGCACCAAAAGGAAAAGGAAAGACACCATTATTACCACAGTATTTAATATCAAAAGGAACAGATTATATAATGATAAGAACGTGGGAAGGTGAAGTTTTAAAGGTAGAAGATACACCAGCTGTTGATATAAAAAGTATGATAGAAAAGAGCATAAGATAAATTTAAATGATTAGTTATAATAAAAAAGAGTGGGAGAATTCCACTCTTTTTTATATTGAAAATATATTCTTAATATTGTATAACCTAAGAATTAGTTACTAATTCAAGATAGCCACTTGGATGGAAGAAATAAATGTTACAAGTATTTTTATCAACAAAGTATCCTATATCAGTTTCAACATTTGGTAAGAAAACATATCCTTGAAGGTTTTTAGATTTTAAAGCTTCAAATTGACTAGCATCTCCTTGATAAATATAATCTACTTTATCATTATATTTTAAAAGAAGTTCTTTTGCTTCTTCTTGTGTTAGCTGCTTATGGTCAATAGATATGTTGTCATAAGAAGGTTGTGCAAATATTAATTGTGACACTGGTTTAGTTAAAAATAAACAAGTACATAAAATAAATGAAGCCATAATTGCTTTTTTCATAATACACCATCTTTCCTAATTATATTAGGCTATTAGTTTATTTAACGAATAAACTAAATTCTATATAACTATAATATCTATATATAAATATTACCCCAAAATTGAATAAATATAACAGTTACATACCTATTACTTAGAATTACAATATCGTAATTAATTTATACCAAAAAATATAGAATAAGCAGATTTATAACTACTTATTCTATATTAAACTAATAATTCTTTATAAATTCATACCTTTGTGTTTGTATTCAATAAATTCGCTAAGATATATTTTGATAACACCCATTATAGGAACTGATAAAATCATACCTGGTATACCAAAGAATCCGCCACCAACAGTAACCGCAAGTATAGTTAAAAATGGACTAAGTCCTAACTGACCACCAACTATTTTAGGCTCTATAAATGCAATTTCAATTTGTTGAACTAACAATAAATAAATTAAAGATAACAAAGCTATGCTTGGATCATAAAATAAATTTATTAAAACAACAGGAGTCATACCTATTATTGGGCCAAAGTATGGAACTAAATTCATAACACCAATTAAAGTACCAAATAATAAAGAATACTTTGATTTTATAAAATAAAGTCCAATTGCTGATAACAATCCAACTATAAATGAATCAAATATTTTACCAGTAAAGTACTTTCCTATATTAGTATTTAAAGTATGTCCAACATCTAATGTTAACTGTGCATATTTTTTACCTAAAGTAATATATAACAATTTTTTATAAAAAGAAAAGAAGCTTTCTTTTTCCAAAATAATATAAAAGCAAATTATAAATGCTAAAACAAATTGAGCTATAAATTTAGATATAGAGAAAGTAGTAGTAAATATTTGTCCTAAATATCCTATAAACAAATTACTAATTTCAGGCATAGCAGCCATAAATTTATCTCCTATTTCTTTTAAAGTATTTGGGTCAACATTTTTTAGGCTATTACCAATTTCAATAAGAAAATCTTGAGTTTTTTGAATATATAAAGGTAACTGATTAACTATATCAGCTAAGCTACTTATAATAATAGGAGCTGTAAATAATATAAAAGAAGCTAATAAAAGTAGCAACATTCCATAAGTAATAAGTAGTACAAAAACTCTTTTGAACTTTAATTTTACTTCTAAAAAATTAACAATAGGAGTAAAAATATATGCAAGTATAAAAGCAATAACAAATGGAGTAAGTAGTGATAAAAGTAACCTAAACACACCAAAGAAGTACTGATAGTTATCTATAAATTTGATTGAAATATAAGACACAACTATAGTAAATACAATGCTTAGGTGAAATTTTTTATCTTTCAAAATAACACATCCTTTTTAATTATATATTAATATTATTAAATTAAATCAATATATGTATTATACAATAAAAATATTATTAATACATATATATAATAAAAACATTTATTATAATAATCCCAACTATTAAACGGAGCAACGGACCTGGTTTATATGTCGCTTGAGCTATACATAGATCAAAGTGAAATTTTTATATGGGGGGTGATTAATATAGATTATGAAGTAGTAGTTAAATATAATGGAGACATATTAAGATTAGAAAATGAGATAGGTATATCTGTAGAAATTTTAGGATACAACTATGCAATAATAATTGCAGATTCAGAGGAAAAAATAAATAGTTTATTAAATTACTCAGAAATAGAGTATATAGAAAAACCATTTATATTAGACACACAAGATGTACAAAGTTTTTCTAGTACAGGAATAACAAGATTCAAACAACGTAATGGACTAACAGGAAAAGGAGTTATACTTGGAGTTATAGATTCAGGTATAGACTATAGTTTACCAGTATTTAAAGATACAAATGGAAACTCTAAAATACTTTATTATTGGGATCAATCTATAGAGGGTAATCCTCCAGAAGGGTTTCAAGAAGGAACATTATATACAAATGAAGATATAAACAAAGCAATCAAAGGAGAAAACCAAATACCTATATCGCCAACTAGTAGACATGGCACGCATGTGAGCGGAATTTGTGCAGAAATAGCTGATGAGGCGAGCATAATAGCTGTAAGAGTTGGAAGAAGAAAGACAGATGTATTCTCAAGTAGTACAGAGTTTATGAGAGCTATAAAATTTATACTAGATAAAGCACTAGAATTAAAAATGCCTGTAGCGATAAATATAAGTTATGGAAGTAATGAAGGTTCTCATAGAGGTGAATCTTTATTTGAACAATATATTGATGATATGTGTTCGTTTTGGAAAAATAATATAGTAGTCGCAGCAGGAAATAATGGAGATAAAGGTGGACATAAAAGGATTAATATTAAAGAGCAACATGAAAAAGTAGAGGTAGAATTTGTAGTAGGTGAAAATGAAAAATTATTAAATATAAATATATGGCCAGACTTTGTAGATAATTTTAGTGTTTATTTAGTAAATCCATCTAATGTACAAACACAACCTATTTCATTAACATCAGGAGAAATAAAAAATATAATAGGTTCAACTAAAATAAAAGGATACTTTTATCCAATAGCTCCATATTCTTTAACAAGAAGAGTAACGATACAAATGAGTTCTACAAGATCAATAAGTCCGGGGATATGGAAATTGGTATTTGAACCTATAAGTGTAGTTACTGGAAATATAGATATATACCTGCCAACCTCAGAAGGAATTTCAAAAGATACAAAGTTTTTAAGACCAGATAACATTTTAACTGTAACAGTTCCAGGAACTGCAAATAAAGTAGTAACTGTTGGAAGTTTTAACTCTAGAACTGATACTGTATCTGTATTTTCAGGAACAGGAGATATAGAAAATGGAATATATAAACCGGATCTTTTAGCACCAGGAGAAGATATAATATCAGTTTTACCAGGTGGAAATATAGGAGCTTTAACAGGTACTAGTATGGCAACACCACATGTTACAGGTTCTATAGCCTTGTTTATGGAATGGGGAATTGTAGACAAAAATGATTTATTTTTATATTCACAAAAAATGAAGTCTTTACTAATTAAATATGCAAGAAGAAATCCTATATACACTTTTCCAAATAATTCAATGGGATATGGATTTTTGGATTTATCTAATATTAACTTAAATAATATACCCCAAGTAAACCAAGATATATATTAAATTATTGAACAAAAAGAGATAATATAAAATAGAATCCTCAATAGTATCTCTATCAAATGAAATAAGTTAAATAACATAAAATATAGTATGCTTATCTTAATTAGATAAGCATACTATATTTTATGTTATTTATATCTTACAACTGGATTTATAAAGGTTGCACCATCTAAAGATTGGAAAACTTGGAAACTTGCGAAGTTACCCATGACATATAGTGTATAGATTCTGTTTGGATTTATAGCAATACGATTACTTCTTAATAATCTATTATTTTGTGAAAGTTCTATATCTAATTGATAAAACTGTGTTGGAATTTGTACATACTCTGTAATTTCTCTAAAATCAACATTAGAAAACATCATAACATTGTCTAATAGCACGTTTAACTCAGGTACATTAGGTGATAAGTGAACAAATCTAATTTTTGAATTATTTCCAACAGCACTTTCCTTATCTTCAGGAATAAGCAATAATTTAATATCATCGTAATTTCCTGTCATAGTAAGGGTAGCAAGTTCTCCATTTTTCACTTCTATATTTTGACGTATTATAGGATTTTCCTTTGTCATAGTAATAAAAACTGTTACTTCGTAAACACCCTCTGGAACATAAAGATAAGGACTAAAATGTGTAAAAAATACTCTGTTAAAGAATAAGCTACCGTTTAGATATATATCTACAGGCATAACTCTAGGCACTGCATGCAAAAACCTAATTAATGAATATTTATCAGTATATTTTTTCAATATTAATCTCTCCCAGTTTTAATAATATATAATACTATGATATTGTTAAAAAATTTTTTTGATACTGAATTATTTACTTGATATAGTTATATGTTCAGATATTTCAAAATAAAGCGCCTCTGATTAGGACTATTGATAAATTTAAATACATATATATAATAATAATAATAATAATTAACAGCTTGGTTATAACGATGTTATAAAATTTTATCGTTATGAATAATTTTAAGATTCCTAGCCAACATGTTAATCAAGCAATAGATGTAGTAGAGTGTATACGAAGTTGTACACCGATAAATTGTTAAAATATCATACTAGTTGGTGTAGTGAATTTTTTGTAGTTAAAAAAAGAGTTGATTTTATAGTGAGGTGTTTAGCATAGATTATGAAGTGGTAGTCAAATATAATGGAGATATATTAAGATTAGAAAATGAAATTGGTGTATCTGTAGAAATTTTAGGTTACAACTATGCAATAATAATTGCAGATTCAGAGGAAAAAATAAATAGTTTATTAAATTATTCAGAGATAGAGTATATAGAAAAGCCATTTATATTAGACACACAAGATGTACAAAGTTTTTCAAGTACAGGAATAACAAGG
>NZ_DATIRC010000059.1:0-1880 GCF_035470145.1 Romboutsia sp. | reverse complement strand
ATGTACTTTTTCCTGACCCACTTGGTCCTAGTATAGCTACTATTTCACCTTTTTTAATATCTAGATTTATATTTTTTAATACTTCTAATTTTCCATATTTCTTTTTTATATTTTTTATCTGTATCATAATATCCCCCCCTATGCAGTTTCACTAACTTTTAATTTATTTTTTACTGTACTTGCTTTTCCTGTACTTGCTTTTCCTGTGCTTTTAGCTTGTAGTTTATTTTCAAATGAACTCACTAACTTTGATAAACTAAATGTAAGTACAAAATAAATCATAGCTGCTATTATTAACGGTTCAAATGCTAGGTAGGTATTTCCTCTGACTATATCTGCACTATACATTAAGTCTTGTATTCCTATTATTGATACTATTGATGATTCTTTTACCAAAACTATAAATTCATTTGCTAGTGCTGGCAGTACATTTTTTAAAGCCTGTGGTATTATTATTAGTCTCATACTCATCGAATAGTCTAATCCTAAAGAACGGCTAGCTTCCATTTGTCCTTTATCTATAGACTGTATTCCTGATATTAATATTTCTGCAATATATGCACTTGAATTTATAGATAAAGCAACTATTGCTGATATATATTCAGAGGGTATAAATCCTATATCTGGGAATTTAATTCCTATTGTAGGAAATCCAAAATAAATTATATATATTTGAACTAACACTGGTGTCCCTCTTAAAAACTCTATATATGCACTAGCCAATATACTTAATAGTTTATTTCTAGATATTTTTCCTAAACATACTATTGTACCTATCATAAATCCTAATACTAGGGTAAACAAAGATATAATTATAGTTATCTTAGTTCCATTTATGAAAAATTGTGAATACTCCTTTAGAAATGTAAATTCCATGCTTTATACCCTCCTTACGCTTTATTGAGCTAACTTCGTAGCTTCCTCTACAAAATCTTCTATCTTACCTTCTTTATTTAACTTAGTTAATACCTTATTAACTTCATCTATCAGTAATTTATCATCTGATTTACTTATTGCAATTGCAGCTCCTTCAGTTGCATTTTCACCTAAATCTATATTTCCATCTACTATATCTTGATATTGTTTTAAGTATCCTTTTGTAGTTTCTTTACTTATAACCACTGCATCTACATTATTATTTTCAAGTTCTAAAACTATATCTGATATTTTACTTAAAGACTTTATATTTGTTGCCTGTATAACATCTTTTACTATACCCTCTTGAAGACTTGCCTTTTGAACGCCAATTTTAGCTTCTTTTAAATCTTGTATAGTTTTGTATTTATTTGCATTTTCTTTCTTTATTAAAATTATGTTTCCTCCATTGTAATAAGTATCAGAAAAATCAACTGCCTTTTTTCTCTCTTCTGTCGGACTCATACCCGCAACTACCATATCTATATTTTGTGACTTTAGTGCACCTAATAGTCCATCAAACTTCATATCTTTTATCTCTAACTTTACACCTAATTCTTTTGCTATTTCTTCAGCTATCATCATATCAAATCCTACAATTGTATCTTTACCATCTATTTCTTTATGGAATTCATATGGTGGATAATCTGCACTAGTTCCTATAGTTAAAACCCCTTTATCTTTTACCTCTTGTAATTTACTAACTTCTTCCTTTTGAGGAGTACATCCTACGATACCTAAACTTAAAGCTCCTACTAAAACACCTACTATTGATTTTTTTAAACCTTTCATAATAATACCTCCTATTTAATAATAATTTGTAATTGATAATACATATTTGTCGTTTTACATATTTTTCTTTTGTTTGTCTGTTTTTTGTAACAAAAAAGTCCCTTAGCAAAATGCTAAGAGACGAATTATCCGTGGTACCACTCTTATTGATAAGTTTCCAAATAGACTAATAC
>NZ_DATIRC010000058.1:0-19864 GCF_035470145.1 Romboutsia sp. | reverse complement strand
TTTGATGTAGTAAGTGTAGAAGAAGCATTAAACATAATGAAAAAAATGTTTACTAAAAATCTAAAAACTGAAAAAGTAAGCTTAGTAGATAGTTTAAATAAATATTTAGCATATGAAATAAAATCTAAAGTAAATGTACCTCATTTTAGAAAATCATTAGTAGATGGATATGCAGTACTTTTTAATGATATATTTTCAGCTAGTGAAACAAATCCTATACAAGTAAAGTTAATAGGTGAAAGTAATATGGGTAAACTATGTGACATAACCTTAGATGAAGAAACTTGTGTATATGTACCCACTGGAGCAATGATACCAAAAAATGCTCAAGGGGTTGTTATGATAGAATATTGTGAAAAACTAAATGATAATGAAATATTAATTCAAAAGGGAGTATCCTTTAATGAAAATATAGTTGAAATCGGAGAAGACATAAAGGAAAATGAAGTTCTTTATGAAAAAGGACACTTAATAAATGAAAGGGACTTAGGAGTATTAGCAGGAGCTAACATAAAAGATATATCTGTTTATAAAGATTTAGTAGTTGGTATTATATCAACAGGAGATGAAATACTAAACTTAGACGAAGACATCAAAGAAGCAAAAATAAAAGACATCAATGCATATATTCTATATGGCCAATTAAGGAATATAGGTTTAAGGCCAATCATATACCCACCGGTGAAAGATAATTTACAACAAATAATAAATTTAATGAAAAAAGCAATAAATGAGTGTGACATAGTGCTTATATCAGGAGGAAGCTCAGTTGGTAAAAAAGACGAAACATTAAAAGCAATAGAAAGTTTTGAAAATAGTGAAGTACTTGTAGAAGGAATAGCTATAAAACCAGGAAAACCAACTATTATAGCAAGTATTGATGAAAAACTTGTTGTAGGTCTTCCAGGTCATCCACTTTCATGTGCTTTTGTAGTAGAATCGATAGTTAAGCCATATATAAACTCCTTATTTGAAAATAAAGATAAAAAATATATGATTTGTGAATTTGAATATAATTATCATAAAGCAAAAGGAAGGGAAGAATTTTTAGCTGTAAATATAAAAAATGAAAATGATAAGTTAATATGTACACCTATGTTTTCTAAATCAAGTACAATAAAACAATTTGCAAATTGTGATGGATATATAAAAATCGATAGAGACTTAGAAGGAATACATAAAGGAAAATTAGTAAAAGTATATGTATTTTAACATACCAAATAGAATTATATAAGGGAGATTAAAAATGGGAAGATATTTAACTAATATAGCTTTAGATGATGGTTTAAAACAATATCTAAAAGAGATAGAAAGCTTAAAACAGTTAGAAACTGAACATGTAGAAATAGAAAAGTGTTTAAATAAAACGAGTTGTGATGCAGTTTATGCAAAACTTTCTTCACCATTTTATAATTGTTCTGCAATGGATGGTGTAGCAGTAAAAGCAGAATCTACATTTATGGCTAATGAACAAAATATAATAACTTTAAAAGAAAATGAAGATTATGTAGAAGTTGATACAGGGGACCCTATACCAAAAGAATTTGATGCTGTTATAATGGTAGAAGATTTATTAGAAAAAGAAAATGGTATTATAAAAATATATAAACCAGCTATACCATGGCAACATATAAGATGCCTAGGAGAAGATGTGGTAGAAACAGAAATGATAATACCAAGTTTTCATAAAATAAGACCTCAAGATATAGGTGCTATGATTAGTGCAAAAGTAGATAAGGTAAAAGTATTTAAAGAATTTAAGGTTGGTATAATACCAACAGGAACAGAACTTATAGATAGACATAAAACCCCTAAAGTAGGAGACATAATAGAGTTTAATTCTAGATTATTTGAAGGTTTATTACTTGGGTATGGAGCAGTTCCTATAATATATCCTATAGTTGAAGATAATTATGATAAAATTAAAAATAGTGTTTTAAATGCACTAAATGAATGTGATATGGTTTTAATAAATGCAGGATCTTCACAAGGAAGAGAAGATTTTACTTATGATATAATAGATGAAATAGGAAAAGTAATTATTCATGGGCTAGCTATAAAGCCAGGAAAACCTGCAATACTTGGACATGGACATAATAAACCTATAGTAGGAATACCAGGATATCCGGTATCAGCTTGGGTAGTACTTGAAAACATAGTAAAACCAGTAATAAATAAACTTACATATAAAGAAACTAAAGAAAATCCATATATAAAAGCAACTCTTAGTAAAAGGGTAATGAGTTCTTTAAAGCATGAAGAATTTGTAAGGGTTAAAATAGGTAATATAGATGGAAATTATATAGCAACACCTATAAAAAGAGGAGCAGGTACAGTTACAAGTCTTGTTAATGCAGATGGTGTAATAAGAATTCCTCAAAACGTAGAAGGAATAGATGAAGGAAGTAAAGTAAAAGTTGAACTTTTAAATGATATATCTGAGATAAATAAAACAATAGTTTCTATAGGTAGTCATGATATAGTAATGGACTTAATAAATGATGAGTTAACTAAAAAGTCTTTTGGTAAAGTAAAGTTAAGTTCAACTCATGTAGGAAGTTTCCAAGGAATTTTATCAATGAAAAAAGGAGAGTGCCATATATCTCCAATACATTTATTTGATGTTGAAAACGAAAGTTATAATGAAAGTTATATAAGAAAATATATACATGAAGATATGGCTTTAATAAAATTAGTAAAAAGAACTCAAGGGTTTATGGTTAAAAAAGGAAATCCTCTTAATATAAGAAATGTATCTGATTTAGTAAATGTTAGATATATAAATAGACAAAAAGGTTCTGGTACTAGAATCTTATTTGATTATTTACTAGAAAAAGAAAATATTAAAAAAAGTGATATAAATGGATATGAAAGGCAAGAATTTACTCATATGTCACTTGCAAAAGCTATACAAAATGGCGATGCAGACTGTGGTTTAGGAGTATATTCTGCAGCTAAAGTATTTGATTTAGATTTTATACCTATATGTGAAGAAGAATATGATTTACTGATGAAAGTTAAAACGTTAGAAAGTGATTTTATAAAATTTTTACTGCAAACAATAAATGATGATTTATTTAAAGAAATGGTAAGAAAATTAGGGGGATATAATTTAGAAGATAGTGGCAAAATTATAAAATATGAAGTGGAATTTAGTAATCAGTGTTAATAAAGGAGTATCTCAAAATATATAATTTTGAGATACTCCCTTAAATTTATGTATATGAAAGTACTTTACCAATATCACTTAAATCATATCCACCAATGCCTTCAAGTTCATACTTAAATGCATTAGACCTTATAATATCTATGACTGCTTGGCAAGTAGGATTATTTAAATCTTCTTGTTTGATTACTAAATCATATCTTTCCCTTTGCAAAGGTATAAAATCAACAAGGTTAACTTGATTAGCTACTTTTTCATGCCCAAGAGCAACGTCAGCATCCCCTTGAGCTACAAAGCTAGCTACGCTAAGAGAAGAAAATTCTTCATTATTATATCCATTAACTAAAGAAGAGTTAATTTTTAATGAATTAAGTTTTTCATCTAATAAAATTCTTGTACCAGAACCTTTTTCTCTATTGATTAATTTAACATCAGGTCTACTTAAGTCTTCCCAAGTATTTATATTTTTAGGATTTCCTTTTTGTACATAAAAACCATGAGATCTATAACATAAATTTATAATAACACATGGTATACCAGGTAGCATATTTCTAACGAAAGGAATATTGTACTCGTTAGATTTATAATCCCAAAGATGTGCTGATGCAATAGAAACTCTATTGTTATATAATTCATATAAAGCATTATAACTTCCTAGATAAGAACGAAGAACTCTGTTACCTTGAGGATGTCGTTCTAAATGACGAGACAAGATATCTAAAATAGTATCATGTCCACAAATTATAAATTCATCAGTTGCATTTAGTGGTAAATTAACATTTATATTTGAACGTTTAGCTGAAAAAGAAGAAGTTTCAATAGGACTTGTAGTAGATTTTTGATTATTTATATAATTTTGGACATCTTCTATATCAATCCTTATTTTTCTACCTATTTTATAAGAAGGTAACGCTCCTCTTTTGATCAATTCATATACTGTGTTTTTTGTTATTTTTAATAAATTAGCAACCTCTACAGGGGTTAATGATGATTCTGAATTCATGTCATACCTCCTTTAATATATATGTATATTTTACCATCTTATTATGGCGAATCATACAAAAAATAAGTTGAATTTGAAATGAATTATATTAAAGCATAAACACAATGAAAATTTCTATGAATCAATATCCAGATATGGTAATATATAGGAGTATATACTGGGGGAGAGGTGGTAATAATGGAACTTGAGATTATGGAAGTAGTAGAAATAGTACTATTATCATTGAGAGTGACAATAACAGCTACAATAATAGCAGCATCAATAGCATCAATAGCAAGTATAATTGTATATTTAAAAGATTTTAAATTTAAAAGGCAATTTATAACTCTAATAAATTCGCTTATGAGTACACCTCCTGTTGTAATGGGACTTTTAGTGTATTTAGTATTATCAAGAAAAGGACCATTAGGTAACTTAAGTCTTTTATTTACACCTACAGCTATGATAATAGCTCAAACTATGTTATTAATACCTATGGCTATGACGCTTATAATAGATGTATTAGATAAATTTGGAGAAGATATTTTAATAACTTGTAAAATACTTCAAGTAAGTAAGAAACAAACAATAAAGCTTTTTTTAAGGGAAATAAGAAATCATTTGATTACAGTTATAATAGCGATATTTGGAAGAGGAATATCAGAAGTAGGGGCAGTGATGCTTGTAGGAGGAAATATAAGAGGTACAACAAGAGTTATGACAACATACATTTCATTATCAACATCGATGGGTAATTTTGATGAGTCCTTAGTGATAGCGGCAATCCTTTTTGCAATATCAATAGTATCTACAGTTTTAATTAAAAAACTACAAAAAAATATTTAAGGGGGGGAATAATAATATGATTGTTATTGAAAATATGATAAAAGAAATAAAATATCAAAAACCTCTGAAAATAGATAAATTAGAATTTAATCAAGGACATGTATATTCCATTTTAGGACATAATGGAAGTGGAAAAAGTACATTAGTTAAGATAATATACAATATAATTGATTTTAATAGAGGTATCATAGATATAAATGATGAAGGCTTTAGTGAAGATGTTATACATAAATATATAGCTTATAATCCACAAAAAGGAAATTTTCTATCTGGTACATTAAAAGAAAACTTTGAGTATTTATATAAGTATAGTAAAAATGATAACTTATTATCCAAAGATGAACTTAAAAAGTTGTTAGAAGAATTTAAACTAGATAACAGATTAGATACAAATATAAGAAAACTTTCAGGCGGAGAACAAGCAAAAGCACAATTTATAAGAACGTTAGTATTAAACAAGGACTTTAATATGTTTGATGAACCTATGGCAAATATGGATTTTGAAACAATAAAACAGGTTGAAAAGAAACTAATACAACTTAAAGATAAAGGTAAAACTGTAATACTTATAACTCATGATTTTATGCAAGCTAAAAGAATAAGTGATTTTATTGTATTTATGGAAAATTTAAATTTAATAGGTAAATATAAAACTGAAGAATTTTTTAACAAGTTTAAGTTTTAAAAGGTATTGTAAATTATTACAGTACTTTTTTTTATAAATTATATTAACTATAACAGGGGAATAAAATGAAACAATACGAAACATAACGAAACAGCATTAAAAATAATAATAAATTAAAGGATATAGACTTTAATTTATTATTATACATAAAAAGCAACAAAATATCTCTGATAATTATATTTTAGATATATTTTGTTATGTTTAGATAAAAATAGATATGTTTTGTTGACTCATATGTAATATATTGGTAAAATTAAGATGAGAAAAGGTTATCAAACAAGGGGGAAATGTATTAATATGAAGATGAAAAAGAAAATTTTAAGTTTATTAACAGCGGGGTTATTATCATTAACAATGGTAGCTTGTTCTTCTACTAATCAAAATGAAGAACCAAAAGCTGAAACACCAAAAGAGATAACATTAGCTACAACAACAAGTTTAGATGATACAGGATTTTTAGAAGCTACATTAGTTGATTTTGAAAAAGAAAACAATGTAGATGTAAAGGTAGTAGCTAAGGGAACTGGAGAAGCTTTAGAATTAGGTAAAAATAAAGATGCAGATATATTATTTGTACATGCTAAACAAAAAGAAGAAGATTTTATAAAAGAAGGATATGGTAATGATAGAACTGAAATAATGTATAATTATTTTATAGTAGTAGGACCAGATAATGAACATACTTCAAAAATGAAAGATATGAATATAACAGACGCATTTAAATACATAAAAGAAAATAATTTAAACTTCATATCTAGAGGAGATGACTCTGGAACTAATACAAAAGAATTATCATTATGGGAAAAAGCTGGGGTAGAAAATAAATTTGAAAATTATAAAGAATCAGGACAAGGTATGGGAGCAACATTAACAATGGCTAATGAAATGCAAGCATACACATTAACAGATATAGGAACTTACTTAGCAACTAAGAACGAAAATAAAGATTTAGGTATAGTAATAAATTCTGATGAATCTTTAAAGAATGTATATAGTATAGTATCAATATCTGACTTACCAGAAGAAAAAGAATCTGTAACAAGTAAACTTATAGAATACTACAAGTCAGGTGGAATGAAAACAAAGATAAAAGAATTTGGTGTTGATAAATATGGAGAACCTTTATTCTTTATATTTGAATAATAAAAATATAATAAATTATAAAAATACTCCTATGAAGTTAGATATTGAAAATCTAATCTCATAGGAGTATTTTTTACCAATCACAAAAAGGACAAATATTGAAAATATAATTTAAATTATCGAAAAATAGCACATTAAAGAAGGGATAATTATATTAAAGAGAGAAATCATATATAGCTAAATATAATTTATATATAAACAAAAACTTGTTATAGGGGGAAAACATGTTGATAAATATAACAATAAACAACACTCATCTCAGTGTTGAAAAAGGTACTACAATATTTTCAGCATGCAAAAGTATAGGAATAGAGTTGCCAAACTTTTGTAATGATGATCGATTAAATCCAAGTGGTATTTGTAGAATGTGTATAGTAGAAGTTAAGGGTTCAAAAAACTTAGAAGCAGCTTGTGGAACTTTTGTAAAAGAAGGTATGCAGATATATACAAGTACATCTAAAGTAAGAAAAGCAAGACGTGAAATATTAGAACTTATGATATCAGACCATCCATTAGAGTGTACAACTTGTGTAAGAACAGGTTCTTGTAAATTACAAGATTATGCAAATATATATTTATGTGATTTTAAACCTAGGTATGAAGTATGTGATTTTAAACCTAAGTATGAAAATAGTTCTAAAAAACTACCAATTGATGATAGTAACCCATTTTATTATTATGATCCAAATAAATGTATATTATGTAGAAAATGTATAAGAGTATGTGATGAACTTCAAGAAGTAAGTGCAATAGATGCAATTGATAGAGGTTATCATACAGAAATAACACCATTTTTTAGAGAGAAGTTAGATAATTCAAACTGTGTATCTTGTGGAAACTGTGTATCAGTTTGTCCAGTAGGAGCATTAGTTCCTAAAAATGCACAGTTTTATAATACTGAAAAGGTGAAAACAACTTGTTCATATTGTGGAGTTGGATGCCAATTAAATTTACTAGTTAAAGATAGCAAAGTAGTAGGAAGTCAGCCTGTAGAAAAGGCAGTAAATGATGGATTACTATGTGTAAAAGGAAAGTTTGGTTATAAATTTATAAATCATGAAGATAGATTAAAAAAGCCATTAATAAAAAGAAATGGTAAATTTGAAGAAGTAACATGGGAAGAAGCATATCAATATATAGCAAAAAATTATGACCGAATTAAAAATAACTTTGGAAGCGATGCTATGGCAGGGCTGTCTTCAGCGAGATGCAGTAATGAAGAAAACTATTTATTCCAAAAAATGATGAGAGGCGTTATGGGTACCAACAACGTAGACCACTGTGCTCGACTCTGACATTCCTCAACAGTTGCAGGTCTTGCAACTACATTAGGTAGTGGTGCTATGACAAATAGTATAGAAGAAGTAAAAGATTTAAGTTCTATATTTGTAATAGGATCAAACACAACAGAAAATCATCCAGTAATAGGTAATAAAATAAAGCAAGCAGTAAGAAAGGGTGCTAAATTAGTAGTAGCAGACCCTAGAAGAATAGAATTAGCAGAACGTGCAGATGTATTTTTACAAATAAATCCAGGAACAAATGTTGCTATTTTAAATACTATGATGAATGTAATAATATCTGAAAATCTTCAAGATATGGATTATATAAAAGAAAGAACAGAAAACTACGAAGCATTAGTAGAGTTAGTAAAAGACTATACACCAGAAGAAGGAGCAAAAATTTGTGGTGTAGATAAAGACGATATAATAAAAGCAGCTAGAATATATGCAGAGGCTGAAAATGCTGCGATATTCTACTCAATGGGTATAACTCAACATTCAAAAGGAACTCAAAATGTTATGAGTATATCAAACTTAGCTTTACTTTGTGGAAACATAGGAAAAGAATTTGGTGGTGTAAATCCACTTAGAGGACAAAATAATGTTCAAGGTGCTTGTGATATGGGGGCATTGCCAAACGTATTTACAGGATACCAAAAGGTAGCTGATGAAGACGTAGTACAAAAGTTTGAAAAAGCATGGAATGTTAAGTTATCTAGAAATGTAGGTTTAACAGTTCCGGAAATCACTCATAAAATTGGTGAAGATAAAATTAAGTTCCTATACATAATGGGAGAAAATCCGATGATATCAGATCCAGATATAAATCATATTAAAAAGGCTTTTGAAACTTTAGATTTCTTAGTTGTTCAAGATATATTCTTAACAGAAACAGCTCAAATGGCAGATGTAGTACTTCCTGCAGCATCATTTGCAGAAAAAGATGGAACATTTACAAATACGGATAGAAAAGTTCAAAGAATAAGAAAAGCAATAGAACCTGTTTATGATTCTAAGCCTGACTGGGTTATACTTATGGAAATTATGAATAAATTAGGATATGATAAGAAATACGAAAGTCCTAAACAGATAATGGAGGAAATAAGTAGTCTTACACCTTCCTATGGAGGAATAAATTATGATAGGATAGAGAATGATGGATTACAATGGCCATGTCCGAGTGTAGATCATCCAGGAACTAAAATATTACATGTAGATAAATTTGCAAAAGGAAAAGCAACATTTGTACCATGTGATTACACATTAAGTTTTGAAGGTTTAAGTGAAGAATATCCATATACACTTGTAAACGGAAGAATATTATATCATTATCATACAAGAACAATGACAGGAAGAGTAGAAGGGTTAAATGAAAAAGCACCACATTCATATATAGAGGTAAATCCTATAACAGCTAAAAAACTTGGATTTGAAGATAATGAAAAAATAAAAGTTTCATCAAAACGTGGTGAAATTGAAACTTTTGTTAAGATAACAGACATAGTAGATGAAGATGTGTTCTTTATGCCATTCCACTTTGCAGATGGAGCGGCAAATTATCTTACAAATACAACACTAGATAGCATAAGTAAAGTTCCAGATCTTAAGGTATGTGCTATAAAGGTTGAAAAAGTTAATGTACCTCAAATGGTAAATGCGTAATTAATATTAGTTAATAAAAATATATTTACAAGTTATTATGAACTATAAATATAATTAGATAATAAAATAGATTTGCTTAAGTATAAAATAAGGATATAAGTATTTGAGCTTATATCCTTATTTAAAATAATAAATTATAAAATTAGGGTGGTAAGCATGGACAATTTTAAGAGTGCAGTAATTCTAGCTGGAGGTAAAAGTTCTAGAATGGAATTTGATAAGCAATGTTTATTTATAAATAAAAAAAGACTTATATTTGAAGTAGCTAGAAAGTTAGAAAAACACTTTGATGATATAACAATAGTAACTAATAAAAAAGAATACTATAAAGACTGTAAGTATAATTTAGTAAGTGATGAAATGAAAAATATGGGTCCACTAGCTGGTATATCAGTAGGATTAAAACAAAGTTTAAGTAATTATGTTTATATTATAGCTTGTGATATGCCAAATATTGATGATAGATATATACGTTATATGAAAAACAAAATAAAAAAAGATATTAAATCTAAAAAAACTTTTGATATATACATACCAAAAGTTAACAATAGGATACAACTTTTTCAAGGATTTTATAAAAAAGAATTAGAACACGAAATAAATGAGTACTTACTTTATTCAAGTAAAAGATCAATAATAAGTTTTTTTGACAGAACAAATAAGAAAGTAAGTTACATAGATGAAAGAGAATTCAAAGAACATAAATTTAGAAATGATATGTTTATAAATTTAAATACAAAAGAAGATTTAAATATATACGAAAAAGGAATTTAAAATTATGAATTCAATTAAAAAATATAGAATCAAAAGATATGAAAAAGATTCACTGGAAAGTACAGTGGATTCTGTTATAGTTGAATATCTATTTACTATATTTATAGACTCAGAAGAGTTTATAACTTTAATGTGTACTCCAAAGTCTTTAAAAGAGTTAGCAATTGGTTTTTTACATTCTGAAAGCATAATAGAAAGTATAAGTGATATAAAAAGCATAACTGTATTTGAAGAAAAGGGATATGTAAATATAGAACTTAATAATAGAGATTTATTAAATGAAAAAACTAATAAAAAAAGAGTTATAACTTCAGGATGCGGAAAAGGAAGCATGTATTATAATGAATTGGACAGGCTAACATTAAATACTAATTCAAGTAATAGAGAGAGAGAATACTCTTGGATTTCTAAAGTGATGAACGAATTTAATAAAATGTCTAAATTATTTTTAGAAACAGGTGGGGTACATAGTGTAGCTCTTAGTGATTTTGATAAAATAATATTTTTTGAAGAAGATATAGGTAGGCATAATGCACTTGATAAAGTAATAGGAAAATGTTTAGAAGATAATATAGATATTAAAGACAAAGTAATATTAACCAGTGGAAGAATAACATCTGAAATTGTTTTAAAATGTGCAAAGCTAAATATCAATTATATAATATCGAGATCAGCTGCAACTAATGTAGCAATTGATTTATCAAATGTTATGAATATAAGACTTATAGGTTTTGCTAGAGGAAAAAGAATGAATATTTATTCTGATTAATTAAAATGTATTATGGACAAACTGACTAGTAAGAATAATTAGGAGGAATGTTTATGGTACAATCTCTGTTTGAAAATAGAAAAATGAGAATAGAATATATAGAGGATCGGATAAGTGAGACAACGAATAGAATGCATATTTTCAAGGTATGTATAAAAGATTTTGATACACCTATATTAAATATAGAGTATGATTCTAGTGAAGATATAATATCTAAAACATACATAGAAAATGATGAGTTAGCTAATATACCTAAAAGTCATGTTGCATATAAAATGTTTAGCTTAATGGAATATCAAGTACTTGAAATTATGCGATTTATAATAAAACATCTATAAAAAAGGTAATATCATTATATTATTATAGTGATATTACCTTTTTTAATTACTCATTATTAAGAATAGATGCTAAAGAAGTATCAGAGAAAAATGTATTTTAATGTATATAGTTTTTAGGTGGATATGTTAAGATGAGTTGATTGTAATTTTACAAAAATATGTAAATTTTTAAAACGTTTTAGAAATATTTAGAGTCTAATAAGTGAAATTATAAATAATGATATTAGTAAAGGAGATAAAATGGAAGATATAGTTACAGTAAAAAGGGCCATTGAAGGTGATAGACAAGCCTTTGAACAGTTAATAGAAATATATTCAAATAGATTGTATAGAGAAGCGTATACAAGATGCAAATATGAAGAAGATGCAAAGGAAATATTTCAAGAAACAGTATATAGAGCTTATAGAAGTATAGGTACATTAAAAGAACCACAGTACTTTAAAACCTGGATAAGTAGAATACTTATAAACGTTAGTAACGATTATTTAAGAAAAAATGGAATGATTGACTTAGAACATGATGAAAATGCATATACAAGAGAAGTTGTAATAGATGATAAGGTAGAAGTTAAGATAGATTTATACAATGCTATTGACGAATTAGAAGATAAATATAAAGATGCAATTATACTTAGATACATAGATGATTTAAAAGTAGAAGAAATATCAAAAATACTAGATCGTCCTATTAATACAATAAAAACTCATTTAAGAAAAGCGATAAAAGACATGAAAAAATTATTAAAGGAGGGATATGAAAATGAGTAAATCAAATAAAGAAAAACTAAATAATACACTAGATATTGATTTAGATTACATAGATATAGAAAAATTAAGTATAGAAGAAATAGATGAAGAAATCAAAGAATTTTACATAGATAAAGAAAAAATAGATGCTATAAAAGTACCAGACGATATGAAATTTTGGATAAAAGAAGCAATAGATAAAGCAGAAAAAGATATGAAAGTAGAGAAAATAATAAAAAAAGTAGCTCCAGTAGCTGCAAGTATAAGTATTATATTATCAATAGTAGTATACAATCCAGTTTTAGCGCATGCTGCGCCCCCTATAGAAAAGATTTTACAAAATATAAATGATGTATTACATGTAGATGAAATTGCATCAGATACAGGTTTAGATAAAATAATACCAAAGGCAACATTAGATAAAAATGGGAAAATAAAATTTATAAAAGCTCCTAGATATAAAGTAGAAGAAATACCACAAGGGTTAAAAAGTCAAAATCAAAAGGAAGATGTAGAAGAAGTAAAAGAAGAAGAAGGACAGGTTTGGTCAGATGAAGAAGAAACTGAAGAAAAGTATATTCAAGTATATGAAGAAGATGTGTATGTTCCATTTGATGAAGACAGCTCTATACAACTAATACATGAAATGTCTAATGGTATAATACATGCTGTAGATGATATGAAAAGAGGATATACAGAAATTAGCCCTAAGACTATAGATGTAGCAATTGAAGGATTGAAAAATATACAAGATGAAGGAGTTAGAAACTATTTACACAATGAACTTAACAAATGGAAAAATGGAGAATTTGATAATGGAGTAGAAGTACATAATTGTGTATGGAATATGTTAGATGGTGAAATAGGAAGAGCTGGAAGCATAGATTATAAAGAAGTAGAAAAAATAAAGAACAATCATTTTAGATAGGAATTATCAATATAACACAATAGACTATTTGTAGATAAATTAAAAGATTATATTATACAAATTAAAAATAAAAGGGGAAATAAATTATGATAAAAAAATTTAAAAAGGTATGTATACTTATAAGCATAATTCTTATAAGTATATTTACTTTAGTTGGATGCAGTGAAGATGAAAAATTAGAAAAGGTAACAAAAGAATATACAAAAGTATGGAATGAAGGCAACTATGAAAAAATGTATGAACTGCTATCAAAAGAATCAAAAGTATATATATCAAAGGACCTGTTTATCAAAAGATATAGCAATATATACTCAGCTATAGGAGTAAATAATATTAAAGTAAAACTAGGTGATATAGAGAATACATCAGAAATCCCTCTGTCAGTAAGTATGAATACAATAGCAGGAAACTTAAAATTTAATGATCTTAAATTAAATCTAATAAAAGAAGATGGTGTATATAAAATAGTATGGGATGAAAGTTTAATATTACCTAAAATGATTAAGGGAGATAAAGTGAGGTTTAAAGCTACAAAAGCAAGTAGAGGGAAAATATTAGATAGAGATGAAAATTTATTAGCATATGATGGAGAAGTAAATACAGTGTTTATACACCCTAAAGTATTTGAAGAAAATAAAGAACAAAACATAAATAAAATGGCACAAATACTAGATATTAGTGAAGAATATATACAAAACAAATTAGAGTTAAATAAAAATCCAGACTATTTAGTGTCAATATTAAAAATATCTAATTATGAACAAGAAAAAGCTAATTTAGTAGATGAAATAAGTGGTGTCAATATTAAAAAAGAAAACTCTAGAGTGTATGTACAAGGAGAAGCTTTTGGAAATTTGATTGGATATATAGGAGATATAACTAAAGATGAACTAGATAAAAATAAAGGTAAAGGATATAATGCATATAGTAAAATAGGAAAAAATGGATTAGAGGAGATATATGAAGAAAAATTAAGATCAAGAGACGGTGTTCATATATATATAGAAAGAGGACAAGAAGAAATAACTGTAGCTAAAACAGAACCTGTAAATGGTGAAGATATAAAGCTATCCATAGACTCTAAACTTCAAGAAGATATATATGATCAAATGAATAATGAAAAAGGAGCATCAATAGCAATGCATCCAAAAACAGGAGAAGTGCTAGCTATGGTAAGTTCTCCGTCATATGATTCTAATACATTAGTAACTTATAAAACAAAAACTATAGCAAAACAGTGGCAAGAAAGTAAAAATTCTCAATTTCAAAATAGAGCAAATGATGTATACTCACCAGGTTCTACAATGAAATTATTAACAGCAGCAATAGGACTTGAAACTGGCACAATAAATCCAAATGAAGCTATGGATATAAACGGACTTAATTGGCAAAAAGACAGTTCTTGGGGTGATTACAAAGTAACTAGAGTTAAAAATCCTAATAAATCTATAAATTTATATGATGCAGTTAAATATTCAGATAATATATATTTTGCAGACAAGGCTATAAAAATAGGCAAAGAAAAATATATACAAGGATGTAAAAAATTTGGTATAGGTGAAGAAATACCTTTTGAGTATCCTATGCAAAATTCACAAATATCTAATGATAAAAAATTAGAAAATGAAATACTACTAGCAGATACAGGCTATGGTCAAGGTCAAGTACTAATGAGTCCTTTAGATGTTGCAATGAGTTATAGTACTTTAGGGAATGAAGGAAAAATAATGACACCAAGGTTAGTTATAAGCGAAAATAGTGAACCTAAAATACATAAAGAAGCTATAGATAAAAAATACATTCCTGAACTAATAAAATCATTTTCAGCTGTTATAAATGATAAAGATGGAAGTGGAAATCTAGGTAAAATAGAAGGTGTAAATCTTGCAGGTAAAACAGGAACTGCTGAAATTAAAAGTAGTAAGGATGATAAAAATGGAAGAGAAAATGGATGGTTTGTAGCCATCAATACAGATAATCCTAAAATAGTAGTGTCTATGATTATAGAAAATGTGAAAGATAAAAATGGAAGTGAGTATGTAGTTTCCAAAGTGAAAAATGTTATAGAGAGTTACTTAAAAAGATAAAACTAAATTTAATAAATAATAAACATAAAGTGAGTATTTATAGGGGTACTCATTTTATATTTAATACTCAAGTAAGAATTATGATTATATCAAAAACAAAAAAGAAGCTTAATAGCTTCTTTTCTTGAAATAAAAATATATATTAAAATAATTATATTCTATTTACGTTTTCAGCTTGAGGTCCTCTAGCTCCTTGAGTTATATCAAAGCTAACCTTTTCGCCTTCTTCTAAAGTCTTGAATCCGTCACCTTGTATAGCTGAGAAATGTACGAAAACATCATCTCCACCTTCTACAGATATGAATCCAAATCCTTTTTCACTGTTAAACCATTTTACTATTCCGTTTTTCATTATAAAAAAACCTCCGTATATTTAAAAAATGCAAACTTATTAATTAAGTCTGTTTTATAAGTATAACTTATATAAAAAATAAAAGCAAGTAGTAAATACAAAATAAATTAAATATTTATAAAAAAATAAAATTTTTAAAAAGTTACAGTATAGATATTTCAATTATTATAGACTTTTTGGCATTAGATGATTATAATAAAAATGATTTATGGAAAAAATAAACAAAAGGAGGAGTTAAATTATGAATGAAAACAAAATAAAAATTGTTGTTGCAGATCCATCAGGACTTGGATTATTTGGACTAGCAATAATAACTCTAGTAGCATCATCACAAAAACTTGGTTTAACATCAGGTGTATCCTTAGTAATTCCATGGGCTATATTTTTAGGGGCAACAGCGCAGTTATTCGCATGCATAAATGATTTTAAACATAACAATACATTTGGAGCAACGGCATTTGGAGCGTATGCATTTTTCTGGTATTCAGTAGGATTTACATGGTTAATACAAAATGGTGTGTTTGGAGAAACCCTAGCACTAATGGCAGACACTAAACAACTTGGATTTGCATATTTAGGATATCTAATTTTTACAATATACATGACTGTAGGAGCTATGGAAACTCATAAAGTACTATTTACGATATTTGTACTTATAGATTTCTTATTTATAGGGTTAACATTGACTTCATTTGGAATAATACCAGAATTTGCTCATCAATTAGCTGCATATTCAGAGATGCTAATAGCAATAGTTTCATTTTATGGTTCAGCAGCATCAGTTTTGAATATTCATTTTAATAGAATATTTTTACCTGTAGGACAACCATTTAAAATATTCAAAAAGTAAATAAAAATTTCTTAGTAATATAAAACACCTTCTCTTGGAAACATAAATATGTATCTAAAAGAAGGTGTTTTTTTGTATATTAAGTATTTATAGTATTCTTTTTTCTTACATTTACCTATGATAAATAAGAAAATAAAACACAATGTACTGTGTTAAAAGAAAAAATATGGGTATAAATTAAAAATGAAATACAACAAACAGAATGGGAGCATAGAATGATTATGAAAATTATAAAAAGGGATGGAACTAAAGAAATATTTGATAAAAATAAAATATTTAATGCGGTTTATAAATCTACAATAAATAGCAAATTTGGTATAGATGAAGCTTTAGCTAAGTCTATAGCTTTGAAGATAGATGAAAAAGTAAATTCCACAGATAAAGAGATAAGTGTAGAAGAAATACAAGATATGGTAGAACTTTTATTAATGGAATCAAATAGAAAAGATGTAGCTAAAAAGTACATTTTATATAGAGAAAAACGAGCAGGCATAAGAAAATCTAAATGGCAAATGGATGAGTTGCAAAAATCTATTTGGAGTAATAAGTATCAATATAATCATGAAAATTTTAATCAATGGCTACAGAGAGTATCAGGTGGAAATAAAAAAATAGAAAAATTAATAAGAGAACGAAAATTTGTATTTGCAGGAAGAATACTGGCTAATAGAGGGTTACCTAAAGATGGCATAAAAGTAACTTACTCTAACTGTTATGTATTACAACCACCAAAAGATAACTTAGAATCTATATTTGATACAGCAAAGTATTTAGCAAGAACATTTAGTTATGGAGGCGGAGTAGGAATTGATATATCAAATCTTAGACCAAGAGGTTCAAAAGTACATAACTCTGCTAAAACTACAACTGGAGCAGTATCATTTATGGACCTTTATTCAATGACTACAGGACTTATAGGACAAAGAGGAAGACGAGGGGCTCTTATGATATCTATGGATGTAAATCATCCAGATATAGAAGAATTTATAGATATAAAAACAGATTTAGAAAGAGTAACAAAAGCTAATATATCAGTTAGAATAAATGATAAATTTATGAATGCTGTAGAAAATAAGGAAAAGTATGAGTTGAAATTTGAAATAAAAGAGACTAAAGAAGTTATAGTTAAGGAAGTAGATGCTCATAAATTATTTATGAAATTTATAACTAATAATTGGGACTTTGCAGAGCCAGGAGTATTATTTTGGGACAACATAGAAAAACATCATTTATTAAGTGAAGATAAAAACTTTAAATATGCAGGTGTAAATCCTTGTGCAGAAGAGCCATTACCAGCAGGTGGAAGTTGCTTATTAGGATCTATAAATTTAGCAGAATTTATAGTAGAGCCATTCACACAAAATGCAATATTTGATGTTAAAAAATTTAAGGCTTGTGTAGCAGACTGTGTTATAGGCTTAAACGAAGTATTAGAAGAAGGACTTAATTTACATCCATTAGAGATACAAAGAGAAACTGTATCAGACTATAGACAAATAGGTTTAGGTGTTATGGGTATAGCAGATATGCTTATAAAATTAAACACAAGATATGGAAGTGAAAAGTCTATAAAATTATGTGAAAAACTATCTAAAATAATGCTTAATGAAGCAGTAAGGCAATCCGCATTATTAGCAAAAGAGCTTGGTGCATATAAAAATTATAATAAAGAAGCTGTTTTAAATTCTAAGTTCTTTAAAAATAATATAGATGAAGAAGTAAAAAAATTAGTACAAAACTATGGATTAAGAAATTCACAAATACTTACAATACCTCCAACAGGTTCAATATCAACTATGTTAGGTATAAGTGGTGGCATAGAGCCGATGTTTAATTTGTCATATATTAGAAAAACTGAAAGTTTGCATAATGAAGATGTATATTACAAAGTATATACACCTATTGTAAAAGAATATATGGATTCAAATGGCATAGAAGATGAAGAAAATTTATCTGATGTATTTGTAACCGCAATGAATTTAAAACCAAGTGAAAGAATCCAAATGCAAAGAGCATGGCAAAAACATATAGATGCATCAATATCTTCTACAATAAACTTACCTTATGAGTCAACAGTTGAAGATGTATATGATATATATTTAGAAGCTTGGAAAAATGAATTAAAAGGTATAACCATATACAGAGATGGATGCCAAAGAAGTGGAGTACTTTTAAATGAAAAGCCGAAGAATTCGAAAAAAGAGAATTTATATGAAGAAAAAAATACAAACGTAGAAGATGAATTATGTTTAAGTAGTGATGAAGTAGAAAATTTTGTATGTCCAGAATGCGGAAATGAATCAGTGATACCTACAGGTGGATGTGGAATATGCTTACAATGTGGATATAGCAAATGTAATTAACTAAAAAATAAAATGGGAATTATCAAAAATGATAATTCCCATTTTATTTTTTTATTTATTTTAAGGGTGAATAGGCACAAAATAATAAAAAATATTATATTAAAAAGAACTAAGTATAAATTTAATGCTTTTATAGTTTAACATATTTCTGATTTTTTCACGGTGGGTTAAAAATCTAGAATATAAATCTTCAGAAGGTTTTGGATCACCATAAATTCTCCAACACTTTGTATTGTGGAACTTATAATTTCCATACCCCATAAAACCAACTACATCTTTAAGTGGGTATCCTAAAAATATACCTATCTCATCAGGAAAAGTATCTGTATTTAGCTTTTCAATTAAATAATTTAAACAAGAGTCTACATCCTTAGAATTTGGATAGCCTAAAAATTTAAAAAAACTTTGTATTTTTATACTATTAAGTTGATTAGTTAAAGATTCTTTATTTATAAATAAAATTTTTAATCCTTTTTCTTTTTTATCTATAACAATAAAATTAATTTTAGAACATAGGCTAAAATAATTTTTTATATCATTTAGTTTAATATCCTTATTTACATCAAAGTAAGAAATATTAATGATTTCACAAGGTTTAGAGCCAAAAAGTACAGGACCTAATAATTCTAATAGCCATTTTATATATGATGAATTTGCTTTATTTTTACAAGTATAACAATTCATGATTATCACTCCTTATTGAAAATAATTATTAATTAAATAATATTATACATAAAATGATAATCAATATCAATAATAAGGTAGAAAAATATAATAAAAATTAAAAATTTACAAATAATATTACAGTTAAATAATATAAAACTTAACACAGGAGGAACTTATGAAATTAAAAAAATTACTAGCAATAGGGATGTCTTTAGCAATATCA
>NZ_DATIRC010000057.1:0-2290 GCF_035470145.1 Romboutsia sp. | reverse complement strand
CTGAGCACACCCTTGATATAGTTGTTTCTTTTTCATAACCACCTAAGTCTTCATACTTTAGTTGCAGATTGCTGTATTTCTCAAGTATATTATTTATATCATAATCCATACTTTGCATCTTTGATTCTAATTCCCTTAACTTCTCTTCTATATCCATTAAATCAGGAAATCCTAGATTTAATATTTCCCTTACTTTATAATTTTCAAATTCTGGTATTTGTTCTAGATAACCTATCTTTAAACCTTTTCTTATTAGTATATCTCCCCTATCCTTATTTTCTTTATTAACTATTATCTTGAATATACTGCTCTTTCCACATCCATTTCTTCCTATTATCGCTACTCTTTCTTTACTTTTAATATCAAAATTAATATCTTTAAAGATTAAATTTGATCCATAATACTTCTCTAAATTTTTTACTTCTAATTCTATCATTATAAAAACCTCCATTTAAAAAACCCAAGTAAATTCTTACTCGGGTTTGAAGGCATGACAAATTAATTTATAAATTTGTGTGCTAAAAAATCCGAGCAAGAATAAACTCGCCCGGATATATTTTTTTAGTTAAATTTATATCAGGATTAAAATTTATAACTTACTCTATTGACTCAAATATTTAATTTTAGACGCACTTATTCTATTAGCAACTTTATATGCTGAAATATTGAATGAATATTGTCTAATTTTTAACATTTTATCAACAAAGTAATTTTTCATTTTAACCCTCCTTTACATAATATTTCAAATATATTATAGTGCTATTTTTCTGAAAATTCAAGTATTTATCCGAAATAACTGTACATAATAAGATATGTTTTATTGAACACAAAAGGAAATCAATAGTTTAATCGATTGCTCAATTCATACACAATATAATCATATTACGAATGTTATAGCTAATATTATTATACACTATCTATTTTACCTTCAAATATCCATCTAAATGGAAATGAAAATTGTATAGAGCTAAAAATAGGTGATTCCTGACTATTTAAAATAACTGCTGATATTCTTATTGGAAAAGTATAATTTTCACCTATAGCACACTCCTTCAATACATATGATACACTCCTTTGTATCGAAAATATCTTTTCTTCTGATGTAAGTTAAGATTTAAACAAATCATTGATTTCACTTAAAGATTTTTGGATTAGTTCTTCTTCTGAAAAATTTTGTTTTAGTCTGCCTAAAACAGTAACCCAAGTTACATCTCCTGATTGTGAAGATATATAATTGTCTATATTCAAAGAAGCATTAAAATTATAATTTCTAGCGAAAAACTCACTAATTTTATCAATACCTCTATATACATTATTGTCGGGTCCAATAACATATGTATTATCATTGTCAGAAAAATAACTTCTTACTAAAGATGATATGTTTGGGTTTCCTATAAATTTTTTCTCAAAACTTTTTAAAAATTGATAACATATAACGGTTCAAAGGATAACTTGAGTAGACCAAAAATTTTAATAATCATTCTTTCAAGTTTGCAACCTTAAAGTATCTACCATAAATCATATTTCATTGATATTTACATAATTTATTATGGCAGACATTTCTTGATTAGTCATATTAAATCCTTCTTTATCTAATTTTATTACTATAATTAAATTATTTTTCGTAACTTATTTATCCTTAATCTAGTATTATATATAAATTAAAAATATTAGGTTGGTGATAATATGAAATTTAACCCTGATAAACTAGAAACAACCTTTATTGAACCTATGACGTCATCTGGTCCTATTAAAGGTAGAAAGTATACACTCACACATTCTGATGAGACAGGAATGATGTTTTTAGATATAGCTGATGAATATAATTATGATGCTATAAATCAAGATTTAAGGGATGAACTTTTAGGTACCTGGAAGTTTTACAATGATTCTTGTGGTTTAATTTTCTATGCTTATATTGGAGATTTGGACTATTTTCCTTCTCTAATTAAATATAATGCTTTTAAATATCATATGAACTTAGCATTGCAAGCTATAATTTATGGTGATAGAGATTTTCTAAAAAAACATCCAGAGCTTACTGAGTGTCCTATTTATGTAAAGTTTGATTCTTCTATACCAGCATTTGATAATTACGAGTTTTATGGTTATGTAAAAGATTATATAATATAACAAAGGCGGTTATTAGCTACATATTCTTGATTTTGTGTTATACTGGTAATACGGTAGAACTTTCAAAACTGTAAAATATTCAACCAATCGCCAACTGTATGTGGAGCGAAAACTAAGGCATGAAACATACAGAGTTGTTTCTATTCACAAGCCAATT
>NZ_DATIRC010000056.1:0-3758 GCF_035470145.1 Romboutsia sp. | reverse complement strand
TTTAAACCCCGATTGATATAATACTTGGTGAAGTTCCATACCTGTTAAAGCTGATGGTTTTAATTTTGCTAGTTCATAATATTCCTTTAATAATCTTCTTTCTTCATTTTTATCTTTAATAGCTTCTCTTATATCTTCTTCACTAATAGTTACACCTAAAGCTTTTTCTGTTTCTTCTTTTAATATTTTTATTTCTTCTTTCCAAAGTTTATATGTATATTCTCCTCTTTGCATATTAGGTAAGTGCATTACATGAGTTGGTTTAACCTTTGCTAGTTCCTCATACATTTTTTTCTTACCATCACAAGTAGTTTCTCCTATTAGCATATCTGAGAAATAAAAATATGGGCAAGTATCTGTTATAGCATGTCCATAGCTTGATTTTATAAGTGGACAAAGATTTCTTGGAAGTACTTTTTCAGCATCAGGAATTGGTTCTTCACTTACCCCACAAACTCCGACTGTAACAGCTCCTGCTGCCATTGGTATTTCTACTGGTGTATATGTACAAAATACACCAACCATCTTTTTGCCACTTTCTTTTAGTTCTTTAGCTTTTATAAATCCTGTTCTTCTTGCCTCATTAAAACTTTCAAATT
Organism: Romboutsia sp.; assembly: GCF_035470145.1. Classification (GTDB taxonomy): domain Bacteria; phylum Bacillota; class Clostridia; order Peptostreptococcales; family Peptostreptococcaceae; genus Romboutsia_D. The sequence continues at coordinate 3,159 of NZ_DATIRC010000056.1, read as the reverse complement.
TATCTGGTAAATTTATCATTTTAGTTCCCCCTTTAACATTTCTTCCTTATATAATTTTATCATTATTTATATTATTGTATTAATGTTTATATCTATAGTACTTATTGATATTATAGATATTTTTTATAATTAAAAAGTTGAATTTTGTAATTTATTAATATTAAATTAATTCCAGTCAATTTGTTGCTATATGATTTACACAGGTATATAATTTAAGCTGTAGACATTTAATTTATTTATATCTAGTAAAGCATCTTTCCATTGTCTATTCTCATCATTATACTTTATATCTAGTCATAAATTAATCTCTATCATACATAAGTATAATCATAACTTTACTAATCTTAATTTTACTAATCTTAATTTTACTAATCTTAATTCACATATTTATCTAATCTTAATTCACATATTTATTTATATTTCTTATAAGGGGGATAAAATTATGAACAATGAAAAAGAGTTTAAGCCCTTTATTTCTGCTGATAGGGTAATGCCTGAATTTACAGTAACATCTATATTTTTAGGCTGTTTATTAGCAGTTATATTTGGGGCTGCAAATGCATACCTTGGCCTTAGAGTTGGTATGACCGTAAGTGCATCTATTCCGGCAGCAGTTATATCAATGGGGGTTATGAGGGTTATCTTAAAAAGAGAGTCAATCCTTGAAAACAACTTAGTTCAGACTATAGGTTCAGCTGGTGAATCTTTAGCTGCAGGTGCAATATTTACATTACCAGCAATGTTTATATGGATGAAAGATTGGGGATTAGGAAGTCCTAGTTTATTTAAAATTGCAATCATAGCTTTATGCGGTGGTTTACTTGGGGTATTATTTATGATTCCTCTTAGAAAAGCATTAATAGTTAAAGAACATGGAGTTCTACCTTATCCAGAGGGGACTGCTTGTGCAGAAGTTTTACTTGCTGGTGAAGAAGGTGGTTCTAAGGCTTCTGTAGTATTTGCAGGACTTGGTATAGCTGCTTTATATAAATTTATAGCAGATGGTCTTAAGATCTTCCCTAGTGAAATAGAATGGGAAATACCAGGATATCATAATGGTGCTTTTGGTATGGATGTATTACCTGCTCTTTTAGGAGTTGGTTATATCTGTGGATATAAAATATCAGGTTATATGTTTGCTGGTGCAATTGTTGGTTGGATAGGTCTTATACCTTTATTTAGTTTGTTTGGTGGGGATACAATATTATACCCTGCTACAGTTCCTATGAGTGAATTAGGCTTTTGGGCTATATGGAATAATTATATAAGATATGTTGGTGCAGGTGCTGTTGCATGCGGTGGTATTTTAAGTTTAATTAAATCACTTCCACTAATAGTAGATACTTTTGCAAAAGCAATGAAGGATTATTCTAACAGAGAATCTTCTGATAATTCAATAAGAACTGATCAAGATATGTCTATGAAAACTGTTTTAATAGGTTCTTTATTAGTAGTTATTGCTATAGGTTTAATACCTTCTATTCCAGTTAATTTTGTTGGAGCTTTATTAATAGCTGTCTTTGGTTTCTTCTTTGCTACAGTTTCTTCAAGACTTGTTGGTCTTGTTGGTAGTAGTAATAACCCAGTTTCTGGTATGGCTATAGCTACTCTTTTAATAAGTACTATAGTTTTAAAATCAACTGGTATGGTTGGCCAAGAAGGTATGATGGGGTCTATTGCTATAGGTTCTATTATATGTATTATAGCTGCAATAGCAGGGGATGCTTCTCAAGATTTAAAAACAGGTTATATAGTTGGTGCTACTCCTAAAAAGCAACAATATGGTGAACTTATAGGTGTTTTAATATCTGCTATAACTATAGGTGGCGTACTTTACTTATTAAGTGCAGCATGGGGATTTGGTTCAAAAGAAATTCCTGCTCCTCAAGCTACATTAATGAAGTTGGTTGTTGAAGGTGTTATGGAAGGAAATCTTCCTTGGAGTTTAATATTTGCAGGTTCAGGTATAGCAATAGCTGTTGAAATAATAGGAATTCCAGTACTTCCTTTTGCAGTTGGACTATATCTTCCTATCCACTTAAGTGCTGGTATCATGGTAGGTGGAGTTATTAAATTATTCTTTGAAAAGAGAAAAAATGTTTCTGAAGAAAATAGAAAACAACAAATTGATAGAGGTATATTATATACTTCTGGATTAATTGCAGGTGAAGGTTTAGTAGGAGTTTTACTAGCAATTCTTGCTGTAATAAAGGTTGGAGATTCTTCTTTAGGAGATATAATAAATCTTTCTGAAAGTGTGCAATTGGGGCAAATTGGCGCTTTAATATTCTTTGTACTTCTTATACTTACTTTATTTAAGTTTAGTATTTGGTATAAGGAAAAAGATAAAAGCAATGCATCGTAGGATTTGATATATTATATATTTATATTTATATCTCGATCTCACAGGTTATACTTTTTAAGCTTGAGAGCCAATTTAGTTAATTAAGTAGGGGTTTTTTACTCCTACTTAATATATTTATAGGAGGTGAAACAATATGGCCAAAACTAAAAAAAATGATAAAAATTATTTGGACTTTGTACCTATAAAAAGTACCAAAATAAACTGGTCTGTAAATGATCATGATTTTGTTGTTTTAGAAGTTAAAAGAACTAGTTTTTTTGATAAATTTGCACAAAAATTATTTAAAGTTCCTCATAAAAGTGATATTAAACTAGATAAACATGGTAGCTTTGTTTGGAAGTGTATAGATGATAACAAGTCTATTTATGAAATTTCAAAAGAAGTTAAAAATCACTTTGGCAAGGATTGTGAACCTTTACTTGAAAGATTAATTTCATTTTTCAATATTTTAAATGATAATAAATTTATAACTTTTAATCATAGGGAGAAGTAAATTAATGGATACTATAATATATATACTACTATTTGCAATTGCAACTGTCATAATATATATCTGGGGATTACTTAAAGAACAACGAAAATCAAAGGACTTATTTGATATTCTTTATAAAAAAGGTGAGAAAGCTGTTATTAAAGCTTTTAAGGATAAAAGGTGTTTATCTAAAAAAGACATCGAAAATGAATTAATCAATTTAAGATCTTCTTTGTTTTATACTAGAGACAAGCTTGTTATAAAAGATCCTTCTAATTTTGCAAAAGTTCTCATAGGCAAAATGTTGAGTAATGGTATTATT
>NZ_DATIRC010000055.1:0-7740 GCF_035470145.1 Romboutsia sp. | reverse complement strand
TTTTATTATGTGTTGGTATAAATGCTGTTCTTATAAGGTTTGATAGTACATTTTGGGTGTTATCATATAGTATTTCTAATAGCTCAAAGCTATCTTTTACATCATTTTCTTTTAATATATTTCTTATTAAGTCTATATTTTTCAAATTTGTTTGTGGTAGATTTTGAACTTGAACAAGTCTACCTGACCACCTTCCAGTTTTATTAGCTCCATAATATTGAAACAGTCCTTTTATACTGTTGTGCTTAGTTGATGTTCTTTTCATGGCTTCATATTTTTTTATGGAAGTTTTGTTTAAAGATTGTCTTAAGAGTAGTATTTCTTTTAGGTCTTTGTTATTTGTAGATTTTATAAGTTTTTCTACGTTTTCTTTAGATAAGCTATTCATTTCTATGTTGTGTTTTTCTTTTAGATATTTTTTAACTTGTGTGGGGCTTTTTATGTTATCTATTTGAGTTAAGTTTTTTAGTTTTTCTTTTAGAATTTTTTCATTATATATATTTAAATTTATTGCATTATCTATTAATTTTGTATCTATTTTTACTCCTTTATCATTAATCTTTTGATCTAGTATGTAAACTTTTTCTTCAAAATCTGTGGTTTTATATCTTTGTAGTTTTTTTCTTATGTTTCTTTCTACTATACAATCCGTTTTACAGTAATTTTTAAACTTTTCCCATTTTATAATGTCATCACTATGGTTATGGGTGTTAAAGTATTTTATTAAAGCTTTTCCTTCTTTATCTTTTTGGGTATCTAAATTTAGTATTTCACATACACTTTGTAAGCTGTGTGATAGTCCTAGTCTTAGTGCCATGGCTTGAGTACATTTAAAGCTTTTTATATCTAAGTTTGTATTTAGATATTTGCTAAGGCATACTCTTTCAAAGTTTGCGTTAAAAGCGTATTTTGTTATTTTGGGGTTTAATAAAGCTTGCTTAATCCTACTGGGCAATTGTTGACCATTCGATAAGTCAATTACACTTACTTCTTCATCATCAAAGGCATAAGCAAGAAGTAATATTTGAAAGTCTTTATCCTCACTATAGGTATAGACCCCACATTTAGTAAGGTCTACACTACTTTTGGTTTCTATATCAATGCTCATTATCATGATAATATGTCCTCATCTTCAATTATACTAAAGTCATCTTCTGGTCTTGAGTTTGTTATTATCAACTCTCCGTCACATATTTTTTGTACATTGTTTATACCGCACCCGATTCCACATATACCATTTTTATAAAATGGGTAAAAGTTTATACTAACTCTTCCATAACATCCTGCATAAATTTCTGATTGGTTTTTTATTTCATTTAATGATTTATCAACTATTCCTGGTTTGTATTTGCTAGTTGCATTTAAGAAGTAGTGGTTTTTGTAGACTTCGTTATCACCTTTTTCTAAGTCTCCATCTCTTAGTGGTGTTTTTATTTCGTCTGCTACTTCTTGCCATATAGTCAATCCTTTTTGTTTTGCATTAAATATTGCTTCATTTATTTTTTCTATACTTTCTATATCATTTTTTGGTATTAGTATAGATAGTGAGTATCTTAGTTCATCACTTTCTTCTAGCTTTTTTGGTGTGAATAAATTTGTATAGTTCATTCTTATTTTCCCTGTTATAACTTTCATTTTATCCCCCTTGTTTAATATTAATTTTATACTTGTATCTATACTTACTATAAATATAGATACAAGTTAGTTTTTATATATTAGCTACTTAATTCGTAGTTTAGTTCATTATTTATGTTTTCGTAGTCTTTGGCATTTATTTGTGATACTTTTGTTGAATTGTATTTTGATAATATTTCTTTTGCTTTTTCTATTTTCCCTATTTGAGATAGTTCTGATATTTTTTCTCTTATTTCATCTATTGTTACTTTGTTTTCATTTGCTTTTGTAGATATTTCTTTATTTGTACTATCTATTTGTATATGATCTTGTGATTTTATGTTTTGTGGTTTGTTAGTTTTATTTATTATGTATGATAGCTTTTCTATTATTTGATTTGCATTTTGTAGATTTAAGTTTATATCTATTTTTATCTCCATATTGCTCCCCCCTTATAAATTTTTACCCCTTTTTATTTACTTTTATATTTCTTCAAGGAATATGTCGTCTTTTTCGTAGCTTAGTATTTCTTTTATCCTACTAGCTAGTTTTAGTGATGGATTTCCCCTTCCTTGTTCAAGGTTTGTGTAATAGGCTCTTGTTATACCTATTTGTTTTGCTATTTCTTCTTGTGTTAGCTGCTTTTCTCTTCTTAGGTTTTTTAATTTTACTCGCATTTTTTTCCCCTTATTGTGTATTTTAAAATTATTTTAAGTTTTTATGAAAATCATCTTTAACATAATGATATTATTTACAGTTCTATAAGTCAATGTTTTTATACAAAACATATGTGCGTTTTATTTTTTATTTTATGATAAATAATATAATAATTATATTCAACGCTTTAAAATCAATTATTATTTGAATTTATATTTAATTTTAATCATTATTTTATCGAAACATTCGTTCGTGATAATTTTAAAATAGGAGCTTTAAAGCTCCTATTTCATTATTTCATTATTTCATTTTTCTTTCAATTATTTCTCCCAACTTTTCCTTAATATGGGATATAAACCATATTTGACAAACCAACAACTTATATGATACCGTTAAGTTGTTGGTTAATATAAAAATAAAATGAGGTGGTAGTAGTGGGTGATAAAATTTTTAAAATAGGAAAATCTATTATTCAACATGGAAAAGAAAATGATCGTATTTATTTAATGAAACTGCATAAAAGTGATTTACCAAATGTTATTTCTAAATTAGATGAGATGTCAAAAAAACTTTTTTATACTAAAATCTTCGCTAAAGTACCTTCTTACGCAAAAAATCTTTTTTTAAACAATAACTATATAGTAGAGGCACATATTCCTAAATTTTATAAAGGAAAAGAAGATGCATTTTTTATGGCAAAGTATTTTTGTAAAGATAGAGAAGCAAAGAAAAATAAAGAAAAAATTAATAAAGTGTTAAAAACAGCAATACAAAAAGATAGTTGTGAAAAAATTTCTAGTTTAAATAAAGAATTTAATTATAGAAAAGCTAGATTAGAAGATGCAGCTGACATGGCTAGATTATATGATAAAGTTTTTGAAACTTATCCATTTCCAATTAAAGATCCAAACTACATTAAAGAAACTATGAATGAAAATGTTGAATATTTTGGGATATGGCATAAAAGTAATATTATTGCCTTAGCATCTTGTGAAATAGATTTAAAAAATTCAAATGTAGAAATGACAGATTTTGCAACTTTACCAGAATATAGAGGTAATAAATTTGCTTTATTTCTTTTAAATAAAATGGAGCAGTGTATGAGAAGAAATGGTATAAAAACAGCTTATACAATAGCCCGTTCTATTTCTTATTCAATGAATATTACATTTTCAAAATTAGGATATATTTACACAGGTACATTAACAAAAAATACTAATATATCAGGAGATTTAGAAACAATGAATGTTTGGTATAAATCTCTTAACGAAGAAGGAAAAGATATGGAATTTGTAATATAATTTTTTATTAACTTATTTTTAGGGGGAATAATATGAATATAAACAAAAGATTAGAATTATTTAAAAATGTTACAGATGAAGAATGGAATGACTGGCAATGGCAAGTTAAAAATAGAATTGAAAGTGTAGATGAATTAAAGAAATATATTCCATTAACATTAGAGGAGGAAAAGGGAGCTAGGCAATGTCTAGAAACTTTAAGGATGGCCATAACTCCTTATTATTTATCACTAATTAATCCAAATGACAAAAATAATCCAATAAGAAAGCAAGCAATTCCTACTTCTTTAGAATTACAAAAGTCTAAATCAGATCTTTTAGATCCACTCCATGAAGATGAAGATTCACCTGTTCCAGGACTTACTCATAGATATCCAGATAGAGCACTTTTATTAGTTACAGATCAATGTTCAATGTATTGTAGACACTGTACTAGAAGAAGATTTGCAGGACAAAAGGATTCGTCTCTTCCTATGAAGCAAATAGATAATGCAATAAATTATATTAAAAATACTCCACAAATTAGAGATGTGCTTTTATCAGGAGGAGATCCACTATTGTTATCTGATGAAAAATTAGAGTATATAATTAAAAGATTAAGAGAAATACCTCATGTTCAAATTATAAGAATAGGAAGTAGAGTACCTGTAGTTATGCCTCAAAGGATAACTACAGATCTTACAAATATGCTTAAAAAATACCATCCTATTTGGTTAAATACTCATTTCAATCATCCTAATGAGATTACAAAAGAATCAAAAAAAGCATGTGAAATGCTTGCAAATTCAGGTGTTGCTATTGGAAATCAATCAGTACTTTTAAGAGGAGTAAATGATTGTATTCATGTGATGAAGAATTTAGTAAATGAATTAGTAAGTATAAGGGTTAGACCTTATTATATTTATCAGTGTGATCTTTCTATAGGACTTGAACATTTCAGAACAACTGTGTCTAAAGGAATTGAAATAATAGAAGGCTTAAGAGGGCATACATCTGGATTTTGTGTTCCTACATTTGTAGTAGACGCTCCGGGAGGTGGAGGAAAGATTCCTGTAATGCCAAACTATGTAATTTCTCAAAGTCATAATAAAGTTATACTAAGAAATTTTGAAGGAGTAATTACAACTTATAAAGAACCAAATCATTATAATCCTAAGTGTAGCTGTGAAATATGTAAAGGTAAAAAAGAAGAAATGCTTTTGGGTATTTCAGGATTACTTAATAATCAGAAAATAACATTAGAACCAAAAGATTTAGAAAGAAAAACAAGAGTAAAAAAGTCAGTTCTAAATCAGTTTTAAATATGATAAATTATCATATTAAGTGCAACACCTGAGATTAAGCAAAAAACAGTCAATAGAACTTCATTTAGAGGTAACGTCCGGAAAATGCGCTTAACGTACGAAATCCGCATTTTCCGGATGCTACCCCTGTTAAGTTATGACACTTTTGTTTTGTACATAAAAGCATCAATAGAATTTATTAAACTATTTTGCTAAAATTTCAACACCATCTTCAGTTACTAAAACCATATGCTCCCATTGAGCTGATAATAGCCCGTCATCTGTGTATGAAGTCCATTCATTTTCTGCATCTATATAAAGTTCACAAATTCCTTGATTTATTTAATCTTATTGATACCTTGGTTTCTAATTTAATAAAATTATACTTATTTATAAGTGTTTTATGGATTGACTATTTTTTGTAAATATAAATCAACCTCTTTTGGATTTTTTAAAATTACTATTTTGTCTTTAAAGTCTCTTTCTATTTGTTTATAATGATTGCGCCTTTTTTTAGTACGCCCTTCATGAAGAATCCACCAGATAAATTCTAAGTCCATTTTCTCAATACATCCCTTAGCCATATCTTCACGAGTTGTATTTTTGTACTTAAAATATCGCTTGAAAGCTCTATAGATACAAGCTCTACGAGGAAAATTCATAAAAATTATTTTATCAGCTTGTTCTAATCGTTCTATTTGAAAAAATTTCTCATAATTACCATCAATTACCCAAGAGTCATTTTGTATAAAATTCCACACTATTAAACGACCTTCATCCCTATCACGCTCAACCCAATTAGGCAAAAAATTTACTGTATCAAGAAATAAAACTGGTATCTTATAATAGCCTGCAAGATGTCTAGCAAGTGTTGATTTTCCACTTCCGCTATAACCAAGTATTGCAATTTTCATTATAACACCTCTCAATATTAATATATTATATTTTCAAGTACCATTATACAAAACTCTAGTTAAATTGTATCTAGTAAGATAATGAAAGTAAATTAAATACTCTACATTAGAAAAAGCATAACTTACTTAGGGTAGTCTACTTATTATCTATAGTAATCCTATTGTATAAGTTTATTTTATATTTCTATCCACTCATTTAATAAATCATTTAAATTTTTTTCAAGTTTATTTCTCTCTTCATATAGACTTTGTAATTTTTCATAATCTGAACTTATATTTTCAATTTTCGTATCTAGCTCTTGTATTTTTATTTCTAATTCTTCTATTTCTTTTTCTATTTTAGTTTTATTATATTTAATTTTAGATTCTACTTTTACTATATTTTTGTTTGTTTTTTTATTACTTTGCTTCTCTTCATCCATTTTAGTTTTTAAGTTCAACGCTTCTCTTTTTTCTTTGTAATAATCATAATTTCCATTACAATTAGAAATTAAATTATTTTCTATAAATAACACCCTATGACTTACTTGATTTATAAAATATCTATCATGAGATACGAAAAATATGCTTCCTTTAAAGTCTTTTAATACCTTCTCTAAGTTATTTATACTTTCAATATCTAAATGATTTGTTGGCTCATCAAGTATCAATAGGTTTATATCAAAATAAAGTATCTTACTAAGCTTAAGTCTTGACTTTTCTCCGCCCGAAAGAGATTTAACCTTTTTAAATACATCCTCTTTATAAAACATATACTTGGCTAAGTACTCTCTTGCCTTTCCTTCTAATATATTTATATCTTCTCTAAACCAATCTAATATACTTTTTTCTTCATCTTCAAATTCTATATTTTGTGGAAGATATCCTATTTTAGAGCTATTTGCAACTTGTAAACTTCCGCTATCTAATTTTTCACTTTGTAAAATTATCTTTATAAGTGTTGATTTTCCACATCCATTTTCACCTATTAATGCTACATTTTCACCCTTTCTTATTAAAATATCTACATTTTTAAATAATAACTTATCTTTAAAGGACTTCTTACCATCTTTTATTGATATTACATCTTGTGATTGTTTTGTATTATTTGTTATATTTATTTTCATATTGTCTTTTTTCATATTTGGATTTTCTAACTTTTCCATCTTATCTAATCTCTTTTGCATGCTTTGTGCTCTTTTTACGAACTTTTCATTGTCTCCATTACGTGAAAATACCTTTAGTCTTTTTATTGATTCTTCCATAGAGCTTATTTTCTTTTGTTGTTCTTTATAATGATGTTGTTCTAATATTAAAGCCTCTTCTTTTTGCACTACATAACTTGAATAATTTCCTATATAGACTTTTGATGCTAGATTTTCTATCTCAACAACTTTAGTCACAACTCTATCTAAAAAATATCTATCATGAGAAATTATAATTACACTTCCACAATAATCATTTAAATAATTTTCAAGCCACTCTACAGATTTCATATCAAGGTGGTTTGTTGGTTCATCTAGTAAAAGTATATCTGGCTTTTCTACTAAAATTTTTCCAAGCATAACTCTAGTCTTTTCTCCACCACTTAAAGTTTCAAACTCTGATTCTAAAAAAGCCTCACTCATATTTAATCCTGTACACACCTTTGATATAGTTGTTTCTTTTTCATAACCACCTAAGTTTTCATACTTTAGTTGCAGATTGCTGTATTTTTCAAGTATATTATTTATATCATGATCCATACTTTGCATCTTTGATTCCAATTGCCTTAACTTCTCTTCTATATCTATTAAATGTGGAAATCCTAGATTTAATATTTGCCTTACTTTATAATTTTCAAATTCTGGTATTTGTTCTAGGTAACCTATCTTTGAACCTTTTCTTATTAGTATATCTCCCCTATCCTTATTTTCTTTATTAACTATTATCTTGAATATACTGCTCTTTCCACATCCATTTCTTCCTATTATCGCTACTCTTTCTTTACTT
>NZ_DATIRC010000054.1:0-1751 GCF_035470145.1 Romboutsia sp. | reverse complement strand
TATATTAAGAATTAAGGTTGATGAAATTTTTATAGGAGGGTATTTTATGAAGTTAGAAATAAAAGATGTTGGTGATAAGTTAGAAGTTTTATTTGAGATTGTTGGGCAGGAGAATTTTTTAGAAATTGCTAGGATGTATGGTGGTAATAATGTTTATATTCCTACCTTTAAGAGTGTCATTAGAAATGGTAGGAATAGAGAGATTGTTATAAGATATAATGGGGTTAATGCTAATTTGTTGGCCAAGGAGTATGGGATGTGTGTTAATCAGCTTAAGAGGATTATTATGGAGTTTAGTACTGTTGAGTAACCTTATCAAAGAACGACTTTATGCACAATCTGCATGGGTCGTGTTTTTACGATTTATGGGGGTGTATTTAATTAGTTTAGTATATACAATAAAGTAATAAATTGGTAAAATAATGAAGTTAACAATATTAAGGATATAAAGAACGTTGGAGGAGAATATGAGTACATTTAAAAAGATAGTTATAGGGTTGTTAGTAATAATAGTAGCTATACCATTAGGGGGATTTGGTTATTTATATTTTAAGCTAAATTCTATGTATGACAAAGATGAAGCTAAAAAAATCCAAAGCAAGATAGAAAATATAAAAGAAACAAATGGAGTAACTAATATACTTTTAGCAGGTGTAGATGGTAATAATATTGATAAGGGAAATAGATCTGATGCTATGATGATACTTACTATAGATTCTAAAAATAATGATATAAGATTAACTTCATTAGCTAGAGATACGTATGTAGATATACCAGGTTATAGTACAGAAAAGTTAACACATGCATATGCTTATGAGGGTCCAAGTTTATTACTACAAACTATAAGCAATAACTTTGGAATTAATATTGATAAGTATGCAGTGGTTAGTTTTGAGTCTTTTGCTAAGATTATAGATATTATTGGTGGTGTAGAAATTAATGTAATAGATAGAGAGGTTAGTCATATACCTGGTGTGAGCAGTCCTGGTACGCAAACTCTTGATGGTAAGCAAGCTCTAGCATATAGTAGTATAAGGTATGCGTATAGTGCTTATCAAAGAGATAATAGACAAAGAACTGTTATAGAGGCTTCTTATAATAAGTTAGCAGATAGTTTTTCTTCTGATTTTATAGATGTTGGTAATAACATTTTAGCTTATACTAAGACTAATATGTCTCCTATTGAGATTTTTGGTTTAGCTAAGAAGGTTATAAAGATAAATGATAGTGATTTTGATCAAATGGAGTTTCCTCTTGAGGGACACAGAAATGGTCATATTATAAATAAGCAAAAAGGTTGGGTTATTGAATGGGAGAAAGATTATAATAAAGAGCAATTAAATAAGTTTATATTTGATTATCAAAATTATAAGAAAGATATTAAATAGTTTTTAACATATAATATAAAAGTCATAGATTTATTCTATGACTTTTTTGTATAGGTTATTTTATAATATATATTAGGGGGCAGGCGAAGTAATAATCCAGATGGTTATATAGCTGGTTTATTTATATACAATTTAAGCCGGAATAAAGGGAGTGATGGGTAGTTGAGTATATTAATAATTGGTGGAGCTGGATATATAGGCTCTCACACGGTTAAATATTTTTTAGAATAAAATGAAGATATTATAGTAGTAGACAATCTATTAACAGGTCACAAAGAAGCAGTATTAAGTAATAAATTCTATAATTGTGATATTAGGGATAAAGAAAAATTAGATAAAGTATCTAAAGAAAATAATATAGAA
>NZ_DATIRC010000053.1:0-11063 GCF_035470145.1 Romboutsia sp. | reverse complement strand
TCTGAAAGAAGGAAGAGTAAACGTAGGTATATGCAAGCAAATAATATACGAAAGTGAAGCATTCACAGAAAACGTAAGTTTACTAGGTTTAGATAAAAATAAGGATAAAGAAAAAATATTTATAGAAGCACTTAAAACTACAATAAATGATTATTATGTAGTGGCAGATATAGAAGAGTTAAAAACTTCAGAGAAAGTATTAATAACAACTCCATATTCTTATATATCCTACAATGTAAACAGGCCTATACAAATATGGGTAGATATAGGTAGTAATGCGTGGAATATGAAGATAGAAAAAGATATAAGTAATGTAGTTGTACTTAGAAAATCCTTTGAAGAAAGAAGAATATATACAGATGCTATAGAGGAATATTATAAAAAGTACTATTTATACAATATGATATACAATCTTTTGATAAATGTAAAAGAAGTATATGCATACAAAAGTGAATACACTGTAAATGGATATATTCAAGAAAGTATATTATATAGTTTATTACTAAAGGTACTAGCTAAAGGGGATAATTCTTATGAATAATATAAATTATAGACAAGACCAATTACCTATAATAGGATATGAAAATGGAACTATGGCTGTTCCTGCAGTACCTGGTGCAGGAAAGACTTTTATAGTTACTAATTTAGTTGCAAAATTATTATCAGAACAAAAGCACAAGGGTGGAAAAATCTTAATATTAACATATATGAATAGTGCAGTAAATAACTTCAAAGGAAGAATAAAAAAAATACTTCAAGATAATGACATAAAAGAAGAAAATTCCTATGAAGTTATGACTATACACAGCCTAGCTGTAAAAATAATAAAAGAAAAACCAGAAGTGGTAATGTTAAGTGAAGAGTTTAGTATTGCTGATGATTTACAAAAAAGCATTATACTAAATGAATGTATAAATAAATATAGATTAAATGGTGGAGAGAAAATTTTCCAATGGTTCCTCAAGGAACAAAAAGAAGGCGAGTGGAGAGATAGGATGGCTGATGCTTGGGAAGGTGGATTTTATGACCTTGTAGGAAATGCTATAGGAGAATTAAAATATAAAGAAATCTCTCCAGAACAATTAGAAGATATAGTATCTAGCGGATATAAAGGAATGTTAAAAATAATATTACCTATATATAAGGAATATACTATAAAATTAAAAAAGTATGGACTATTAGACTATGACGATATATTGATACTTGCTTATAAAGCCTTAATGTTAGATGAAGGATTAAGAACTAAAATTCAAAATAGATATAAATATATATTTGAAGACGAATGCCAAGACTCAAATGAAATACAAGGTAAAATAATAAAATTAATATGCAAGGAAAACAACAACTTAGTTAGAGTTGGAGATATAAATCAAAGTATTACAGGAACATTTTCATCATCAGATCCAAAATATTTCAAGGAATTTATAGAAGAATCAGATTATTGCTATAGAATGGACATGTCTAATAGAAGCTCTAAAGATATTTTAGATTTAGCTAATAGACTTGTAAAATATGTAAGCAAAGAATTTAAGCAAGCAGAGTGCAAAGAAGCACTAGAGGATATGGAAATAAAGACAGTACCAAGTGGGATGGGATACAAGGAAAATCCTAATCCGGATATTTACAGTATAAACACTAAAGTATATCAAACTTGGACAGATGAAATAGAAAAAACAGTAGCTTATAGTAAAGCAATAAAGAAAAAATACCCAGATAAAAGTATAGGAATATTAGTACCTCGTAATGACCAAATTACACATATTGCAAAGGTACTTATGGAAGAAGGCATGGAATTTGAAGAATTAGGACCAAACTCTTTAAACAAAAGAAAGATGCTAAATAATATTGTTTATGCTATAGACTTTATATTAAATTGTGATAGTATAGAAAAGCTTATAATTCTATTAGATAAAGCATTTATAGATACTGATAATGACTTAGGAAAAAAAGATTTATTAGAATTAATCAGAAAGCATAGTACAGAAGAAATTTTATATAATAAAGAAAAAACTAAAAATTTAATAATAGATACTCGTAGTGATTTATACCAAAGCTTTTTATATGGTATAAAAGCAATAAAAGAAATACTAGAGTATCCTATAGTGAGAATAGATTTATTAATCTTATTTATAGGAGAAAAATTAAACTTAGAAAAAGAAGATAAAGCATTAATAGATTATATAGCCTTTTATATGAAATATTTAGCTTTAGAAAACATACATATGGCACTTATAGATGCGTATGAAATACTATCTAATATAAAAAATAAAGTATTCAATCATATCATAGAGGTAGTATATGAAATGAATGGATATGAACCAGGACCAGGAAGTATAACAGTTTGTAACTATCATAAATCAAAGGGAATGGAATGGGATTGTGTGTTTTTATTAGATCTAATAGAGTATAATTTTCCTGATAATACCAATCAAAAATTTCAATGTGATAAATGGTATCTAAGAAAAGAATATGAAAATCCAATAGCAATTATCAAATCAGAAATAGATTCTATGTTAAACGGTAATACGCCGATAGATTATATGTATAAAAGTAAGATAGACTTAATAAATGAAAAAATAAGATTATTGTATGTAGGAATAACAAGAGCTAAAGAAATGTTGATATTATCTTATAGTTGCTATAAAGATAAAAGTAGCATAGGAAATAAAAAGAAGGAGCAAAAGCCATCTTTATATATAAAGGAGCTTGGAAAGTTTATAGAAGAAAAAAGAAATGCTTAGTGTAATTAAGATATATAAATAGATACAAGGAAGAAGTGATAAAAATTGAATAAGAAATTAAGATATTTTACTTATAGCCAAAATTCAATAAATACTTATAAATTATGTCCTTTAAAATTTAAGTATAAGTATATTGATAAAATAAATTGGAAGAATGATGATATTGAAAGTAGAGAATATTATGAAAGCTTAAAGGTAGGAAGAGATTTTCACTTACTATGTGAGAGGTATTTTACCAATATTCCTTTAGGTATAAATGAGAATACTAACTCTAAATTTGTAAAGTGGATTGAAAAAATAAAAACTATATTACCACAATATAGCGATTCGCAACAGGTAGGTGAAACATATTTACCAGAGTATGAAGTAAGATACAATTTAAATGGAAGTACAATAATAGCAAAGTACGATTTAGTAATTATAAGAGAAAATAGTATAGAAATATGGGACTGGAAAACTGAAAATAGAGTTCTAGAATATAAACATATAGAAAATAGAATGCAATCTATATTATATATGTTTTTAGCAAAAGAAGTAATACCTAAGCTAATGAACTTAGATATAGATATTGACAATATAAAAATGAAATACTATCAGCCACAATATGATAACCCACCTATAGAAATAGGATATAATGAACAAAAGCATAGAGCTAACAAAGAAAAAATAAATAAACAGATAGATATGATACAAAAAACTAAATATGAAGAAGAACAAGAGGCTTATGAATATGAGCTAATTAAAAATAAAAAACACTGTAATTTTTGCGAGTTTAACAAATTGTGCAACGGACGAGAAGTAGACTATAGAGTTTTAGAGGAGGAAATATATGAGTGTTAAATTTGTATTAGGTAGAGGAGGTAGCGGAAAATCTACTTATATACTAGATGAAATAAAAAAAAGAGTTCAAGATGATGAAACGTCTCCTGTTATACTGTTAGTTCCAGAGCAGTATACTTTTGAGATGGAAAAAAGGATGAGTAAACTTTTCTTAGGAAAAGAAAAGGATAAATATTTAAGAGCAAGAGTATTAAGTTTTAAAACTATGAGCAGCATAGTTTTTTCTCATGTTGGAGGACTAACTGATGTTAATATAAATTCAAGTGGGAAAGCTATGATGACTTACAGAGCTATAGAAAATGTAAGTAGTGAGTTAAATATATTTTCAAAATCAGCTTCACAGTCGGGATTTGTAAGCTCTATAACAGATATGATATCAGAGTTAAAGCAATATAACGTAAGCTATGAGATGCTAGAAAATATGTCGGGTGAAGTAGAAAATGAAACATTAAGCCTAAAGCTAAAAGATATAAGTAAAATATATAAAGAGTTTGAAGAAAAACTGCATGAAAATTACGTGGATTCTCAAGATATGTTAAGATCATTAGCAGATAAGTTAGATATATGTGACTATTTCAAGGGAGCATATATTTATGTAGATGAGTTTACAGGATTTACTCCAAATCAGTATAGAGCTTTAAAAAGTATATTCCATAAGGCTAAAGAAGTATGTATATCTCTAACAGTAGATAATGCAAGTAATATTACATATAATAAAGCGGATGCATTTTCAAGAACTAAATTTACTTACCAAAAACTTATTAAGTTATGTAATGAAGAGGGTATATCATTACTTCCTTCAGTAAATTTAAATAATTCAGTTATACCAAGGTTTAAAAACAGTGAAGAGCTTCAACATCTAGAAAGATATTATTATTCATATCCATACAAAGTATATGACAAACCAACTAAGAATGTAAAAATAAAAGAATTTAACAATTTATATTCTGAAGTTGAAGAAATAGCAAAAGAAATAGTAACTTTAGTAAGAGATAAAAATATTAGATATAAAGATATAACAATAGCAACAAGAGATTTAAATAAATATGATTTCTTAGTGCATTCAATATTTAATGAATATGAAATTCCAAACTTTATAGATAAAAAGAGAGAAGCAAAAAGTAATCCTATAATAGTACTTATAATATCAGCAATAGAAATGAGAAATAGAAGATATAGTTATGAAACTATGTTTAGATATTTAAAAAGTGGATTAATTAGTATAAGTAATGAAGATATTAGTCTACTTGAAAATTATGTACTTGCAAATGGTATAAAGGGAAAAAAGTGGTTTGAAGAAAAGTGGGAATATAGAATAAATCACAATATAGTAGCTGAAGAGAAAGAACATGAAATAGAAATAAGAAAAAAGATAAATGAAATAAAAAATAAAGTTTTACAACCTATAATAAAGCTACAAGAAAATTTAAAAGGAAAAAACAAAGTAGAAGATATATGTAAATTTATATATGAATTTTTAATAGACATAGATATGCCTAATACCATAGAAAATTTAATAATGAATTTTAAAGATAAAGGTGAGCTGGATGTAGCAAATCAATATTCGCAGGTTTGGAATATAGTTATAGATATTTTTGACCAAATGGTAGAAATAATGGGAGATGAAAAAATATCTTTAGATAAATTTATAAAACTTATTAGCTTAGGTTTTGATGAATATGAATTAGGACTAGTACCCCCAAGCATAGACCAAGTACTTGTAAGTAGTGTTGATAGAGTAAAAAATCCTAGTACAAAGTATCTTTACTTAATAGGAACAACAGATGGAACATTCCCTCTTATAGCTAAGGATAGTGGTATACTAAGTGATAATGATAGACAAAATCTAGGTAAAAAAGGTATAGAAGTAGACATAGATAGCAAAACTAAAACCTTTGAAGAACAATATTTAGTATATAAAGCACTTACATCTACTAGTGAAAACTTAATAGTAACTTATCCAATTGCTGACCATGAAGGAAAAACAATAAGACCATCAGTAATAGTATCTAGGCTTAAAAAGATATTCCCAAACATTGATAATCAAAGTTATTTAATGGAATTAGATGCTACAACAGATGAAGAGTTACTTAATAAAATAACTGTAAAATCTCCAACATTCAATGAACTTATTAACAAAATAAAAGAATTTGATGATGGTAAAGAAATAAATAATATATGGTTAGATGTATACAGATACTATTGCAATGATGAAGAATATAAGGACATCTCTAAAAAAATCATAAGCGGATTAAGTTATACTAATCAAGTGCAAAGAATAGAAGAAGAAAAGATAAAAAGCTTATATGATACAAATTTAAGTGTTTCTAGATTAGAAAAATATGCCGAGTGTCCATTTGCATATTTCATTCAATACGGATTAAAGGCAAAAGAAAGAAAAGAGTATTCATTTACAGCACCAGATTTAGGAACATTTATACATAATATATTAGACAAGTTTTCTAAACAACTAAGTTTAGATAAATTAGATTGGAGAGACATAGATACAAACTATATATCAATGAGAGTTTCTCAAATAGTAGATGAAATAGTATCTAAAATACCAGGATACATATTAGAAAGTTCAGAAAGATATAGATACCTTGCTTATAGACTTAAAAATATGCTTATATCGGCAATAAGTATAATTAGTGAACAAATAAAGCAAGGATCATTTGAACCAATAGATTATGAAGTTGACTTTGGTGTAAAAGGAAAGTATCCTCCTATAAAAATAACTTTACAAAATGGGCAAGAAATAAATCTAAGAGGTCAAATAGATAGAATCGATGAATTTGAAAATGGAGAAGGAAAATATATCAGAATAGTTGATTATAAATCAGGTAAAAAAGATTTAAGTTTAACAGATATATATCATGGGCTTCAACTACAGTTATTAGTTTATTTAGATGCAATATTAGAAAGTGGGAAAAATAATGCTCAAAATTTAAGTCCAGCAGCAATACTGTACTCTAGAATTGATGACCCGATAGTTAAATTTGATGAAAATAAAGAAGATGAAGAAATAAGAGAAGAAATACTAAAGAACTTAAAGATGCAAGGACTTTTAATTAAAGACTCTGACATAATTAAACAAATGGACAAATCTTTAGCAAGTGGTGAAAGAAGTACATCGTTAGTAATACCAGCTAATTTAAATAAAGATGGTACATTAGGGAGACACACAAAAGGGGTAACAAGCGAGGAATTTGAAATAATAAGAAAGTATGTAAAAAACCGTATAAAAGAATTATGTGAAGATATGTTAGGCGGAAATATAAGTATAGCACCATATAAGAATAAAGATAAAAATTCATGTATATTCTGTAATTATTCGTCAATATGTCAATTTGATACAACTTTAAAAGAGAATAAATATAAAATTATAAATAAAAAAAGCGATGATGAGGTAATAAACACAATGAGAGGAGATGTTAAGTAGTGAGTTCTCCTAAATGGACAAATGAACAACAAGCAGTTATAGATAGTAGAGACTGTAATTTACTTGTAGCAGCAGCGGCAGGTTCTGGAAAAACTGCCGTATTAGTTGAACGTATTATACAAATGATAACGGATAGAGAAAATCCTATTGATATAGATAAATTACTTGTAGTTACATTTACAAATGCAGCTGCATCAGAAATGAGAGAAAGAATAGGGGATGCTATAGGAAAAGCATTAGATGAAAATCCAGAAAATAAGCATCTACAAAGTCAGCTTGTACTTTTAAATAAAGCAAGTATTACAACGATACACTCATTTTGTTTAGAAGTTATAAAATCAAACTTCCATAAGATAAACTTAGATCCAAATTTTAGGATAGGAGATACAACAGAGTGTACACTACTAAAGCAAGAATCTATAGAAGAAGTATTTGAGCAACTTTATGTAGATAGAGATAAAGGATTTTTAAATTTAGTAGAAAGTTATGCAGAAAAAAGAGGAGACACCAACTTACAAGATATTATACTGAGTATATATAACTTTGCAATGGCATCTCCAGACCCGAAGGAATGGCTAGAATTTTCAGCAGAGCAGTTTAATATAGATGATGACTTTGAATTTTCTAAATCTATATGGGCACAAGCTATATTAGAAACAGTAAAAATAGAAATAAGTGGTATGGAAGTTAGTATGAAGAAAGCTTTAGATGAACTAGCGGAAGTAGTAGAGCTTGAAACATACACAGATAAATTTAAAAGCGATTATAGCGGAATTAAAAGAATATTAGAAGGATGTAATAAATCTTGGGATGATACATTTGACTCAATTACATCTATGAAGTTTGAAAACTATGTAAAAGGAGTAAAAAGACTTCCAAAGGATGCGCCATCATATATAAAAGATATAAAAGATAAAGCAGATGATATAAGAAAGAAAGTAAAAAAATCTATTGAAGGTATGGTAGATTCAACTTTTAGTAAACAAAAAGAAGATATAAATGAAGAAATTAGATATCTATATAACGTAGCGAATTCTATATCCCAGACAGTCATAAGATTTGAAGAAGCTTATAGCAATAAAAAAAGAGAAAAAGGAATAATAGATTTTAATGATATAGAACATTTTGCTCTAAAAATACTAACGCAAAAAAATGAAGAAGGAAGAGACATGCCTTCAGATATAGCATTTACGTATAGAGATAAATTTTATGAAATATTTATAGATGAGTACCAAGATAGTAATTTAGTACAAGAAGTTTTAATTAGTACTATTTCAAAAATTAAAACTCCAAATAGATTTATGGTTGGAGACGTTAAACAAAGTATATATAGATTCAGACAAGCAAAACCAGAAATATTTTTACAAAAATATGCTGATTATGATATACAAAAAGGTTCATTGTATAGAAAGATAATGCTATATAAAAACTTTAGAAGTAGGCAAGAAGTAGTAGATTGTGCAAACTATATATTTGAAAATACTATGAGCAAAAATATAGGAGAAATTGACTACACAGAAGAAGAAAGACTTAACTTAGGAGCAGTTTTCAAAGAAAATACTGATGAAAATGCTATTGTAGGTGGTCCATCAGAAATACATATAATGCAAAGTAAGGCTAAAATAGAAGATCAAAGTGGAGATAAAGAATTTGAAAATACTGAAGAAGAACAGGAAGAAATAGATAATATACAACTTGAAGCTAGAATGGTTGGTAAGATTATAAATGATTTAATGAAGCCAAAAGAAGATGGAAAAATTCAAATGGTATATGATAAAAAGTTAGATGATTATAGATCAGTACAATTTAAGGATATAGTAATACTACTAAGAGCAACATCTGCTTGGGCACCTGTATTTGCAGATGAGCTTATGAATATGGATATACCAACTTATGCTGATACAGGCGTAGGATACTTTGATACTATAGAGATAAAAACTATTATGTCACTACTTCAAGTTATAGATAACCCAATACAAGATATACCGCTTCTTGCAGTACTAAAATCTCCAATTTGTGGATTTAGCCCAGAAGATTTAATAGATATAAGAGTAGAAGATGGTCAAAAAAGCTTTTACGAAGCTTTAGAAATTTTTAGTCAAAATGAAGATGAAAAGGGAATAAAGTGTACAGAGTTTATAAAAAAACTAAAAGATTATAAAGAAAAAGCTTTATATATGAGTACAGATGAATTCCTATGGTACTTATATACTAAAACAGGATATTATGCTTATGTAGGTGCATTGCCTGGTGGGTCACAAAGACAAGCTAACTTAAAAATACTATTTGAAAGAGCAAAACAATTTGAAGAAACGAGCTTTAAAGGAATATTTAACTTTATAAACTTTGTAAGTAAGCTTAAAAAGTCTAATACAGACATGGGAAGTGCCAAAACTCTTGGAGAAAATGCAAATGTAGTTAGAATAATGAGTATACATAAAAGTAAAGGACTAGAATTCCCTGTTGTTATATGTTCAGGTATGGGTAAAAACTTTAATACTCAAGATTTTAAAAAGAATATATTATATCATCATAACTTAGGATATGGGCCTCAAGTAGTTGACTATGAAAGAAAAATATCTTATCCA
Organism: Romboutsia sp.; assembly: GCF_035470145.1. GTDB lineage: Bacteria > Bacillota > Clostridia > Peptostreptococcales > Peptostreptococcaceae > Romboutsia_D. The sequence goes on along the minus strand of NZ_DATIRC010000053.1, from coordinate 1,452 downwards.
AGTATAGCTAAAGAAGCTTTAAAAAGTAAGATAAATGTAGAAAACTTATCTGAAGAAATGAGAGTTTTATACGTTGCTTTTACAAGACCTAAGGAAAAATTAATAATAACAGGTTCAACGAGGAACATAGAAAAAAGTTTAAAAACATGGTCGAATGGAATAAATGGAAATGAACCAATATCACAGTATAAAATTTTGAAAGGTAAAGGATTCTTAGATTGGATAATGCCAGCAGTTCTAAAACATAAGGACTTAGAAAATTTAAGAGATATATCTGAAATAGATTTAGATAATATAGATAATCATTCATCAAAGTGGAGTGCAAAGCTGTGGTATAAGGAAGATGTAATACTAGATGAAAAGCAACAAGAGGAAAAGGAAAGTATGAAAGATATCCTCGAAAGTATAGATATGGAAAAACCAGATAGTGAGTATTATGAAGTTATTAAAGAAAAACTAGATTTTAATTATCCATATAAAGCATGTGTTACAAAGCCTGCGAGTATATCAGTAACTGAAATCAAGAAAATACAAAACACTCATGAAGACGATGAATTTACACAACAAATATTTAATAACCAAATTACTTTAAAGAAACCTCTATTTATGCAGGAGAGTGAAAATAAAGATAAAATAACTGGTGCCCAAAAAGGTACTATAGTCCATTTAGCTATGGAAATACTTGATTTTAATAAAATAAATAATGTTGATGAAATAAAAGAACAAATAAATAGTTTTATTAAAAAAGGAATAATAACTGAGAAGCAATCAACTATAATAAATCCATATAAGATATACAAATTCTTTAAATCAAGCTTAGGAAAAAGAATGTTAGCTTCTAAGTTTGTAAAAAGAGAGCAAACAATTTATGCTCAGATAAAAATGAAAGATGTATATATATATGAAGATTTAATAAATGATGATAGTACAGATAAGTATGATGATGAAAGCCTGATGCTAAGAGGTATTATAGACGCATACTTTGAGGAAGAAGAAAAGATAGTTATAGTTGATTATAAGACAGATTTTGTAAATGAAGAAAATAAAGATGAAGTTGTAAATAGATACAGGAAACAATTAGATTTATATGAAAATGTAATAGAACAGCTTACTGGAAAAGAAGTAAAAGAAAAATATGTATATTTATTTGGAATAGATGAAGAGATTTCAATATAAATAAAATCCACACCTTTAAGGTGTGGATTTTTTGTAAGGAAAAGGCTGAAAATAGATGATACAAAGTAAATTGTAATGTGAATAATTTATGGAAATATATTATAAATATAGATATTAAAGAGAGATATATATAATTTATGTATGGAAATTAAATATAAATTTATAATTGATTTAAGTATTTTTATAGCTTAAAATTAATATTTAGGAACTATATAAATATAAATATAAGTATAAGGGGATGGTAGATATAAAACTAGAAAAAGATAGCATCATATT
>NZ_DATIRC010000052.1:0-16064 GCF_035470145.1 Romboutsia sp. | reverse complement strand
AATAGGTAATTTCTTAAATATGTTTTTAGCCTTATCTAAGTAATTTTGTTGCATTTCATACCTTGATTTAAAAAATGGAGTTAACGCCTCATCCTTTGGTATAAATCCATTAATTATTACTTTAGTTGTAGATATACCAAGCTCATTAAGTTCATGTGATGCTCTTATAGTTTCATCTAATGAAGTTTGTTCAGGTTGCATAACAAATATAAAGTCAGTTTGAGAAGTGTCTCTAAGCTTTGCTATAGCTCTGTCAAACTTATCTTTGCTCTCTTGTATCATAGATACAGGTCCCATACAAGTTTGTCCGCTTCCCTGAGCACTTTCCTCTATATGTTTAGACCAATCTATAGGAAGTTCTAAAAGTCTTATAGTATGACCTGTTGGAGCTGTATCAAATATTATAACGTCATATTCATCTATTTCCATAAAGTCAATGAATCTATCAAATGATGCCATTTCTTCTGTACATGGTCCACTTAATTGCTCATCAGCTATTTTTATCATTTCTTCATCAAAGATTTCTCTCATCGGAGCAAGTAAATTCTCTTTATACTCATTAGTAGCTTCATCTGGATCTATTTCCATAGCATAAAGATTTTCTATGTTATTTATTTTAGTTATTTTATGACCTATTTCTTGTTCAAATACATCAGATAAATTAGCTGCAGGATCTGTTGTTACTATTAAAGTTTTTAAGCCTTTATCAGCATTATATACTCCTGTAGTACAAGCCATTGAAGTCTTTCCAACTCCTCCTTTACCTGAGAAAAATAAAAACTGTGTCATATTACTCACCTCTTAAGTTTGATTTTAATTCTTCTAAAGTTGGATATTCTCCACTTTTTATTACCTTTCCATTTAAAACTGTTATAGGAAGTATCTTTTGACCATTTTCTCTTACAAGTTTTCCAACTTCCATATTAGCCATAAACTTCATAGAATGAGTTTGTGGTTGATATCTTTCAATAAGTACACCTTCAAATTCATTTTTAATAGTTTCTATATTCTCACTTATTTTAACTAAATTTTCATCTACACTAGGACCACATATCCCAGAAGAACAACACATAGTAGGTTCAAATATCTCTATTTTCATAATATTACTCCTTATAATTTTAATTTTATATAAATTTATAGGAAGCCTAGTAACAAATTGTTAAATTGTGACTTCCTATAAACTACTGACTAAATATTTATTTTAATTTTTTACTTTGCAAACCAGTGCTTAGTTTTATTAGCAATTCCAACAAGTGCAAGCATAACTGGAACTTCAACAAGTACTCCAACAACAGTAGCTAAAGCTGATCCTGAATTAAGTCCGAATAAAGCTATTGCAACTGCAACTGCTAATTCAAAGAAGTTACTAGCACCTATCATACCAGCTGGAGCTGCTACATTATGAGGTAACTTCCAAAGTTTGCACCATCCATAAGCTAAGAAGAATATGAAGAATGTTTGTATTGTAAGTGGCACAGCTATTAATGCTATATGTGTTGGATTATCTATTATCTTTTGCCCTTGGAAAGCAAATAATATTATTAAAGTTAATAATAATCCAATTACTGTAACACCATTAAATTTAGATAAAAACTCATTTTCAAAGTAATATAAACCTTTTTTCTTTATTATCATAGTTCTTGAGAAGTATCCTGCAACAAAAGGTATTATTACAAATAACACTACTGATAATAATAATGTATCCATAGGCACAGTCACATCTGTAACCCCTAGTAAGAAAGCAACTATTGGAGCAAATGCTACCAATAATATAATGTCATTAACTGCAACTTGAACTAATGTATAAGCTGGATTTCCATCTGTTAAATGACTCCAAACGAAAACCATCGCTGTACAAGGTGCTGCTCCAAGTAGCACTGCTCCTGCTAAATATTCTTTAGCTAAATGCGCTGGTATAAAGCTTTTAAATACTATTATTAAAAAGAAATATGATATCGCATACATTGTAAAAGGCTTTATTAACCAGTTAGTACCACAAGTAACAACTAAACCTTTCTTTTGTTTTGCAGCATTTTTTATAGCTGTAAAGTCTATTTTAAGCATCATTGGGTAAATCATAAGCCATATTAATATAGCTACTGGTATAGAAACTTGAGCATAAGTAAACTTATCTAAAGTTTGAGGTATTTGAGGTAAATATACACCTATTAAAACCCCAACTATTATACAAAGAGCTACCCAAACTGTTAGATATTTTTCAAATACACCAAGCCCACCACTTTTTTGTTTTTTATTTACCTGAACATTTGCAGATATCCCGGGCTTATTTTTTTTATTACTCATTATTATTCCTCCTAATATTTTACTATTTTGCACTTCCACTTCTTATAAGTCTTGCAAAATCATTTGGAAGTATTTCATTTTCCTCTATTTCTTTTGCTATTTTTTCAAAATCATAAGGTACTTCTATTATTTCAACTTCAACATTTGAAGAAGTTCCATCTATCTCATCATCATTTTTTATATCTATAATTACATAGTTTGCATTAGGACTTCCCGTCTTTGGTTTTCCTACACTACCTGCATTTACTAGTAATTTTTCACCATAATACTTAGCATATGGTATATGAGTATGACCACAAACTAATATATCTTCAACTAGTTCACTCATAACTTCATCAGCTTCTTTAGAATTTTCTTTTAAATATTCATTTATAAGTCTTGTACTTCCATGAACAAATCTTATCTTTTTATCATTGAAAGTAAAAGTCGCTTCCTTTGGTAAGTTTCTTAAATATTCTTTGTTCTCATCACTTGTATTTTGTCCAGTAAAGTGCATTGAAAGTCCAGCTTTTTGTGCATCTTTAGGATCTGGATAATCACAACCACATATTATCTTTAAATTACCTATTGCATCATCATAGTTACCCATTATAGTAAGTATTTTATTTTTCTTAAGAGTTTGTATAACTTCATTTGGACGTGTTCCATATCCTACTAAATCTCCTGTACAAACTGTTAAATCTACGTTTCTTTTTTCAATATCTGCTAAAACCTCATCTAGTGCATATACATTACTATGTATATCTGATATTACTGCTACTTTCATGTTATTACCTCCTAAAGTGATTTTCTTTCGTTTATTTTACAAATTATATCTTTAACTTGTGTTACTGTGTCACAAGTTAATCCAGCATCTTTGTAATTCATTAAGACATCATAATCATATTTTAATTTTTCTTCTTTTTCCAACTCATTATCTAAAAGAACTTTTATAAAGCTATACTTATTTAAAGTTTCTTCATCTAACTTGTAGTAAACAAATTTAGCTTCTTTGTAATAAGTCACTAAATTAGCGTTCATTAGTTTATTTAAATGCCTTGATGCATTAGATTGTGTAATTTCAAGTATTGACTCTATTTCACAAACACATAATGGTCCATGTCTTAAAATGTTAACTATTCTAATTCTAGTTTCATCGCCTAAAGCTTTTAACATTTGTATTGTTTTCATAATCTCTCCTTAATCAAATTAACATATTCACCTTTAATCATATGATATGTCAAAAATTAAATTTTGTAAACTATTAAATCAAAAAAAATTGATTTAATAGCAACTAAATTCTTCACATTTGAATTCATTTTTATTTTAAGTCCTATCAAATAAATATATACTACTTATTTACCCTTCATTAACCTTACAATTTTGTAAGTTTGATAGATGTTTTATTGAACACGATAAAAGCACCTACTAAATTAATAGTAAGTGTCTTATGCTCTACATTAATTAGAGAATTAAAAAAAGACTGTTTTCATTACAGTCTTATAAAAAGGGGTTATGTAAGTATAAATATTATTTATGGGGGATAATATCTATATTTTTAATATTCAAGGGGATCAAGAATATTAATCTTATTTTTAAATTAAGTCGATTCCTAATGTTTATCTCTTTGTGTCATTTCTTGTTGCCTATGTATACAATATACCAATATTTTTTATATAAGTCTATAATATAAAAAAATTTTTATATATAATTTACATTTTGTTTTGTTTTTTTTATAAGTTTTACATTCTAAGTATTAACTTAGTTTGCATTAAAATTTTTTTTTAAATCTCAATTGAATTATAATATGAGATTAGAGTGATGTTTTAGTGGACATGAAAAAGGCACTAATTACATACCTCTTTATTACTACCTTTTAGCTTCTATAACTTTAGAAATAACTCCGTTCTTTCCCCTACTTTATGAAATCCTATTTTTTCATACATTTCTTTTGGTGTATCATCTTCATCCGTAACTAAATAAATAGTATGACAATTCTCTTTTATTGAAGTACCAATTAGAGCTTTCAAAATGCTTGTTCCATATCCTTTACGCTGATATTTTGGTCTAACAGCAAAATCTTCAATTTTAGCAACACCATTATGAATAAATAAATCACAACTCCCAATTATATTTCCATTATGATAGCAAACATAAGAATCTACTCCTTTATCAGAAGTATATACTTTTCCACGTCTATAACATCTTCTAGTGCAAAAATCTTTTCCAAGTTTTTTTTCATCATGTTCCAAGTCGCAAAATAAAATATCTTCTACCATCTCTTGATTAATTACTTTCTTTATTGTGCAACTATCTAAGTTGTTTAGATTTGAAAAATTAGAAATATTGAAGGAATAATAGCCAGTTATTGATAATTGAGGTTTGTATTCAAGGATAGACAGTAGAGAATCATTAACAACACTATTTAAAATAATATTACAAAAATGACTACTTTCCAATAACCTAAGGGAAATTTCATTTTCTATAATAGATAGTAACTTCTTTTCTTCCATTGCTTTTTTTATATAGGTATAATTGTGATAATACATATCAGGTAACTGATTATCACGAAATCTAATAATATCGTCATTTTCATCATATTTAGAAAAACATTTATAATATTCAATTTCACATTCTAGTATTCTTTGATTTAATTTTTTCATGTTATCCCCCTTTTTACTTCATAAGTTATAACAATTGTGAACCATAGCCTTAGTTGTGAATTAAATTTATGATTTATCTTAAAAGTTTTATAAATCGATACTTAACCTAATCATATCAATGCATTCAATTCCATTTTCTACTATTTTTTCTTTGTAATGTTTTCTAAAAAAATCCTTATCTACTCCCACTATACGAAAACCACATTTTTGATAAAGACCTAATTGATATATACTAGAATTTCCTGTACCAACCTGTAAGACTTTTGCATTTTCTTTTTTTGCAAAATCTATTGCACTATATATTAATTTACTTCCTATTCCTTTACATTGGAAAGATTCTTTGACCGCTATATTTACAAGTTCTAAAGTAAATGGTCTTGTTTTTATCAATACATATGCTCCAACAATATCATTGTTGATATAGGCAATAAAACATTCCCCTCTATATACATATTCATTAATTATTTCAATTGATGGATCTGCTAAAAAAAGTAAGTCATATGGAATTTCATCTTCATTAGATACTTTTTTTATAATTAAATCATTCATCCATTAACTCACCTCACATTTCGCACTTTATAATAGTGGCGTTCTATATCCTTATTATAGGTATCTCGTTAGAAAATTGTAGATTTACAACCTAAATTCCATAGGTATATATTTTATTCCATTCTTAACTTGTTGTATATCAATCTATAAATGCACCTATCATCATTTGTTCACCTGTTTTAAAGCGATTTTTAAACTCTTTATTTTGAATAATTTCTTTTCTAAATGTTTCAATCCCCTCTTGACTGTAATCAGGTGCATCAAATTCCATAAATACTTTCATAATCATTGAAAATGCTTCTTCAATCATATTAAACTCAATTTTTTCAATTGTATAATCCATTGCATATCCCCTTTTTAATATCTAATTTTAATTTTTTATCTATAATTTAATATTTATCTTTTCCTTAATTGTCAATATAAATAAGATAATCTTTTATAATAAACCTTAATTAGAAGTGTTAAAAATATCTAAAAAAAATAGAATTTCTAAAAAAAACTCAAAACAATGTATAAACCCTCTAAATCCTGGATATAATTTATATGTTATCCTTTATATTCTTTATTTATTTATATATTTTCTATCCTAAAAGACAGGCAACGGAACCTGTCTTTTGTAATATTTATTAATCCTCAGGATTATTGTAATAATTTTCTTTTCATAAAAATATACTCCCTCTATAATAAACAGTTTTTATTATTTTCACGGTCTACTATAAAGGGAGCATATCAACTATATAAATTTTTGATAAGTATTTAAATTATTTAGCATTTTCTTGATACGTAATTTTATTTCTTCCCTGTTGTTTTGATATATATAAATATTTATCAGTAATTTCTATAAGCTCCTCAATGCTTTGATTTGCATCTTTAATAGTACCTATTCCAGCACTAAAGAAAATATTTATTGGTTTATTAGTTTTGTTACAATAAACTACATTTGATTGTATTTCTTTTTTAATTCTCTCTAGTATATTATATACTTGATCATCTGTAGCCTTAGGGAATATAACAATAAACTCATCTCCTCCAAAACGAAATAACTCATCTTTTGAACGAATAGTACTTTTTATACTATTAGCAAATTTTTTTAATATAATATCTCCTACCATATGTCCATATGTGTCATTTATTTCTTTAAAGTAATCAATATCTATAAATGCTATAGAATAAATTTCTCCATGCTTTAAAAATTTATTTTGTACTTCTTTTATTCTTTTTGTAAAGTGTCTTTTTGTATATGCACCAGTTAATTCATCAATTCTATAATTAGAATTTCTTTGAAGAGCTCTATTTACCCTTGCTAAAACTTCCTCTATTTTAAAAGGTTTTGTTATATAATCATCAGCTCCAGAATTTAATGCAGTTATTTTATCTTCTATAAATGTCTTTGCTGTAAGAAATATTATTGGTATATCTAACTTTTCCTTTTGGATTTCATTAAAAACCTCAAATCCATCTATTTTAGGCATCATAATATCCAAAAGAATAATATCTATTTTTTCTTCTTGTATTATTTTTATTGCTTCCTGTGGCTTATCTATACTTATAACATTATAACCCTCATATTTAAAAACTTTTTCTAATTGATTTAATAAAGTTATATCATCATCTACAATTAGTATAGTTCCCTTATTACCTTTTATTTTATCTTCATTTTCTATTAACTCGCCTTTATTTTCTATTAATTTCTCTTCATTTTCTTCTATTTTGCACTCTTTATTTAATTTTTCTATTTCATCATATGCTTGTGCTAATCCTTTTAACAAAGTATAAAATACATCTTCAGATAGTTCAGATTCATTTTCTATACTACATATATAATCTTCATACTCTTTTCCTATATTAGATATTTTTTCAAAGTTAAAAATTGCACCTGTTCCTTTTAACGAATGAAAAAATAATTTAAGCTCATCTTGTTCTTCTTTATTTTTATATAAACAGTATTTCATAAGACTAACCATCATTTTATTAATTTTTTGTTGTTGTTCACATATAAACAGATGCCTACCCTTTTTCATAATCGATTGCAATTTTTGTGATTTTTCCATATTAGTTTCCCCCTTACATTTCAAATCCACTTTCATACAATTTTTTAACAATATTCTGTTTATTTTCTGATTTTGTCTGAATAACAACTCCAACTTCTTCTCCATTTTTTTTATCCTTAAATGAATCCATCAAATTGAAAATCGTACCATTTAATTGATCAAGTGAGTATGGCTTAACAAAATATGCATCATAAATGTTATTATTATTTTCTACTGCTGGTTTTTCTAAAGCTGATGATATTATTATAGGTAATTTTTTTATCAGTCCTTTTTCTTTAAGCTTTTGCAATACTTGCCAACCATCTAAATTTCCATCTAATCTAATATCTAAAATAAGTACTAACGGAGGATTTTTTTCTATAAGGCTTAAAGCCTTTTCTCCACTTTCTACAATTTTACACTCAAGTCCTATATTTGATATATTTTCACTAATAAGTTGACCTAATGAAATATCATCTTCAACAATAAGTACATAGTCTTTACTTTCATCAACTTTTTCTTCATACATGTATTCTACTTTTGGAATAGTAAAATGAACATCTGTCCCTATACCTAGTTGAGATTCAATCCATATACTGCCCCCATGTGCTTCTATAATTTCTTTACAAATAACTAGCCCCAAACCTGTTCCACCTATTTTTCTATGATCTGAATTGTCTACACGATAAAACTTATTAAATAATTTAGGTATAGATTCTTTAGGTATTCCTAATCCTTTATCTTTTATTACTACCTCTAATTCTTTTTCATTCTCAATAACTTTTATAATTATTTCTTGCTCAGTAACAGAATATTTTTTTGCATTAGAAATAAGATTGCTTAGTAATTGCTTTATTCTATCATAATCACCGTATATTGATGATTTATCTGCTTCAATATCTACTATAAAGCTATGTATATTATCTACTGAATAGACGTCTATTACTTCATTTATTAAATCATCTATTTTAAATCTTTCTTTTTCAAATATTTGTTTACCACTTTCCATTCTTTGTATATCTAAAAAATCATTAATAAGATCAGTTAACCTCTTAGCCTCTTTATGCATTACTTTTAGATACTTTTGTACTTTTTCTGCATTTAAATCTCTTTTTAATAAAAGTTCTATAAACCCTGAAATACTAGCAAGAGGGGTTCTAATTTCATGACTTACTGTATTTATTAAATCAGACTTCATACGATCTACTTCTTTACGCTGTGTAATATCTTGACCTGAACTTACACTGGCTATAATTTTATCACTTTCATCTTTTAAAGGTCCATTATGCCATTCTATTACTTTTTCTTTGCCACTTTTAGTTATTATTGTATATTCAGCAAATTCAAGACCATCTACTTTACCAGACATAAATTCATTAAATGCATTCCTAACTTCATTTTGTATATCTTGTGGTACAAATTTATCAAACCAATTTTTGCCTATAATTTCAGATTCACCGTATTCTAAAATTTCGCATCCTTTTTTATTTATATGAATTACTTTTTCATCCTTACCTACTACAACCATCATTGCTTCGGCTACATCAAGGTATTTTTGAGCTATATCTCTTTCTTTCTTTAATTCTTTTTCTACATCTTTATATTTTGTTATATCAGTTGACACAATAAGTACTTGAGAATCTTCTTTTTTGTCATGTATAATTGGTACTTTTAACGTTCTCATCCATATAACATTTCCATCCGAATCTGTAACCATTTCTTCTGGTATTTCTATTTGCTTATTTGTGTTGATAATTTCTTTATCTTCAAACACAAATCTACTAGCTTCTTTTTCATTAGGGTTAATTGCTATTTCTGTTTTTCCAACAACTTCTTTAGGAGTCATACCATAAAATGAAGCTGCTTCTTGATTTGCTAATATAAATTTACCATTATAATCTCGTACAAAAATATGACTTGGATTTATATCAATTACCTTATATAAAAATTCTTGTTGATATGTAACCATTCTTCTAAGTTCTTCTAACTCTTTTTCAGCTTTTTCCCTTTTTATTTTTTCTTCTTGCAGTTCTTGTTTTTTTTGTTTTAATTCTTCAACTATATCATCATAATATTTATCCATAATCTCACCCTCGTTTTTTATCCCAGTATTTCTTCTACTAGTTCTAAAAGTTCTATAGGACTAAATGGTTTTGTTAAAAAGTAATCGGCTCCATTTTTAAATCCTTCTTCTCTATCTTTCTGTTGTCCTTTTGCTGTAAGCATAATGATTTCAGGCTTTCTTTTGTTTTTATTTTCTTTTAGTGTTTTTGCTACTTCATATCCTGTTAATTTAGGCATCATAACATCTAATAAAAGCAAGTCAAATTCATTTTTATTAGTCATATCAATAGCCTCTTGCCCATCTTCTGCCTCATATATTTCATAATCATTTATTTCTAAAGTTTCAGATATTAAAAATCTAATTGATGCTTCATCATCTACTATAAGAATTTTCTTCATATTCGTTTCTCCTTATAAAATTTTCACATAAAAAAAGACCCTTCGGTCTTTATATTGACAACTTATATAGTATAAAATATTTATTTTTATAGCTTATAATCCGTTTTGACTCATAGACCATTTAACTATTACATTTTTAATGTTATATGTTCTATGTTCTATTAAATTTCATTTCCAAAATATTCCTAATATTTTTTATTACTTAATTACTATATCATAGATTTTAATAAATATCTATACTTTATAAGTTCATTTTCATTTATCCAATCATAGTCTATTATTTTCTCATAAACCTCCTCTTAAATACCTTATACTTTCTTTTATTAAGTATATTTTAAAATTTTTTTTAAGTACAAGTTTATTTTTTTAAGTACAAGTTTATTTTTTTTAATATCTCTCATATAGATATAGGGTAAGAGTTTAAATCACTAAATATATTTTTTATGAAATAAGGAGGTCTATATGGCAAGTATAGTAAAAAATCTAATTGAATATGTTGGCATAGCTGACTATTGTGACATGCCAGCTAATATTGGCACATGTGCAGAACCTGGTACATTCAAGCAACTAACAATTCAAGAAAACTTAAAAATACCAGCTGCTAAGCCTGATATAGAACAAATAGTTAAGGTAATGGCTGAAGTTTCAATAACTAGCACAAAAATAATAGAAACACCTGGAAAAAATTATCATAATGGAGTTTCATCACTTGAAGGTCAAAACCTTACAGGTTGGAAATTAATAGTTGAAGGTTTTATAAACCAAAAAATAGAGTATGTTGCAGATGAACCTACTCAATCTGTTCATGCTGCTCATTTTAAAATTCCTTTTAGCACATTTATAGTATTACCTTACGGTTTTACTAAGGATAATGTTGTAACAGTTCTTCCTTATATAGAAGATATTTATGCAAAACAAATGGATAAGAGAAACATATTTAAAAATATAACTATGCTATTAAATGCAGTAGTTTCTTGTTAAGGAGGTAGTATATATGGCTAATGTAGTGCGCAAAGAAGTAGAAGGTATCGGTATATCTAATGGTTTTGAAGAGCTTACACTTTGTCCCGGATCATATTTTACAGAAATAGCAGTACCAGAAAAAGTTACTATTCCAGATGTTAAGCCTGATATGGAACAATTACTTTCTGTTATGGTAGATGCTCGTATAGTATCAACAAGACTTATAAATACTCCTAAAGGTTGTTCTGAAGAAGGGCAAAATCTTACAGGGAAAAAATTAAGTATAGAATTAGAACTACAACAAAAAGTTAAATATGTAGCTGATGAACCTACTCAGTCTGTTCATGCTGCTCACTTTACTAAACTTGTTAATAGTATATGGGTTGTAGTACCTCCATCAGTAATCGTTAAAGATTGCAAAGGTAATAATAAAAAAGTTTGTATAGACCAATTATTAAGAGAAGGTAAAGTTAAGGTTACTCCATATATAGAAGATATATATGCAGAACAATTAGACAAGAGAAATATATTTAAAAATATAACTGTATTAATACATGTAACAGTTAAAGATGAGGTTGGCTTACCAAACCCATGTATATTCCACTGTGGATGCTGTTATGAAGATGGCGCTTATTACGACTGCTGTTATATAGATAACGCTTATGTACCTTGTGACTATTATTATCATAATATATGTGAAGCCGACAACAACGGCTGTTTACCAAATCCAGCGGATTGTAATACAGAGGATTGCTCTGACTGTTAATTATAAAATTTTTTTATTGTAGGAGGTTTTTTTATGGCTAGCATTATGAAAGGATTGATAGAGTACTCTGGAATAGCTGATATATTCCCAAAAACTCCAACGCGTTTTAAGCAATTAACTGTTCAGGAGGATTTAGTTATACCAGATGCAAAACCCGACATAGAACAAATAACTAAAGTTATAGCTGAAGTTGAAATTACTGATATAAGAGTAATAAGAACTCCAAAGGGTGTATCTTGGGAAGGTCAAGAGTTAACAGGATGGAAATTAATAGTTGAGGGAGAATTATTACAAAAAGTTGAATATGTTGCAGATGAGCCTACTCAATCTGTTCATGCCGCTCACTTTAAAGTTCCTTTTAGTACATTTATAGTATTATCCGAAAATCATTCATGCGATAATCTAATTACTGTTGTTCCTTATATAGAGGATATCTATATACAACAAATAGATAAAAGACGATTCTTTAAAAATGTTGTTTTATTCTTAGATGCAGTAGTATCTTAAATAAAAAAAACTCATGGATAACTAAGTCCATGAGATTTTTTATATTTAATTATTTTTTGGTTCATTTTCTAGATATGGGTATTTTCGCATTAATAAGTTTACCATTTTTTCACAACAATCTAATTTATCTTTAGAAGGTGTCATATAATGGCATATAGTATATTTACTTAAATCAAATCTATATAAACTAGATTTTAGTTCATAATAATAAAATAATTGCATTTCTTTTAAATTTCTTATAGTATAATTATTATCTAATAACCAATGACAATAACTACTTATAAACACTAAATCTAATAAAAAAGATTCAAATTCATAAGGATACTTTCTAAAGTTTTTTACAAAAGGAGTTAATTTTTCATTGTTATAAAATCTAGTTATAAATTCTTTTAATCTTGGAGCATCTCTTAATATCATCGTTCCATTCATTAACATATTTTTACTTAAATCATCTATATTAAATTCTTTATCAAAGGTATCAGTTATTATTTCATAAAGTGTACTAAAGTTTCTTCCCCTTTGTATGCCTAAGTTAAATTTAGTGCCTATTATATTTTCATCATTATTTTCAATGATACTTTCTATCGAACCTAGTATAAAAACATCATCATCTGTATAAATAGTAGCTTCATATCCATTTTCTATTCCATAATCATATAATAAAATATGTACATTCATTGGATGAGTCATTAGATTATATTTTCCTATTTCAGTTAGGTTAAGTTTATTTATATAATAATTAGCTATTTCTTTTCCACTTAACACTTTTGCATTATTAATATATTTATTATCGTATCTTTTAGTTAGTTTTTTTAAATCTTCTTTTATATCTTTCAAGTGAATATCATCATTTACTAAATATATATCTGTATTGTCGTATCCTTCTTTAGGAAAAAATCTAAGCATAGAATCTATATAGTCTATATCATTAGCTAAAATATATAATACATATTTTTTCATTATACCCTCCCATATAAATAAATTGTCTTCAAAATATATTTATGTTTTATATAAAGTAAAAATGCTACCCATTAATAAATGGATAGCATTTTAAGTATTTATAAGATTTTTTTATACTTAATCTTCATCTTTGATTGACTCAAACTCATTATCTTCATCATGTGATATATTTTCGCTACGATAATTTTTACTACATTTACTATGTACTTTATTTACTTTATGACTTTCCTTTGGATATGATGAATTGTAACTATTTTTTTTATGCCATAAGTCATTATACTCATCGTCATATGACTTATGATGTTCATTATTACATATGTAACTGCATTTATCATGATGATCAGCACAATCACAATCATCATCACAATTACACTCATCATCGTATACATGATTACACTCATCATCGTGTATTACTATCATTCTACTTTTCTCATGTTTTATCCATACTTTTATTACATATTCAACTCTAGGATCAAGAGGTCCAAATAAAAATTGTCCATCTTCGTCAGTAAAAGTATGATATTTAGGCTCTAAACATCCATCTTTATTTACTTCTAATAATTTTACTACTGCATCTTCTACTGGTTCATTACATTCATCTAATACCACTCCATAAAATACACTTCTGTCTTCCTTGCAAACTTTTATAACCGCATCTATTTGTTCATTTTCACAAGGAACTATGCTAAATTTTGTTAACTTATAACCCATATGTACCCCCTAAGAATAAATTATTTACATATATTAAAGTTTATTCATTAAAACAAGAAAAATAACTTTATATACAAAACATAAAAAAAGACCCTTAGGTCTTTTTTGTAATAATTTAAATTATTTTCGTTCTATAACTTATATTAATATTACTAGCATTGCTATTTGAAAGTTGAGTTATTTCTCCATCACAAATATATACACTATATAAATTATAACAACCTAATTCATCGCAAGAAAAATAAATTTGCTCTGAATCACTTTTCCAATCAAAATCGCTTATATTTACCTCATGCTTATACTCAGTTATATTTCTTAATTCATATGAGTCTAGATTATATATGTATATATTATCTATATCACAGGCTCTTGCAATAAATCCTACATACCTCTTATCAGGCGATGTCTTTATTTTCCTTAGATTTAATTCTAAATCTGTATTAGGTAACTCCCATTCATAATAATTTAATATATTTAATATATTTATTTTGTAGCCCTTTTCTATGTCATAATATATATATATAATTTCATTTTCATCTACCCAATCATAGTCTCTTACTTTCTTGTATCTAGTTAACTGCTTTGTCCCCAGTCCATTTTTTTTCATAAGAAATAGATTTATATAATCACCTAAATATTTTAAATATGCTATTTTCTCTCCATCTAAAGAATATTTAGCTTTAAAGCTATCGCAATTATCCTGGCTAAAAGTTAACGGTCTCCACTCACATGAATCTACATTTAATAAAAATATATCTTTTTTATTTTTCATATAAGCTGTAAATACTATGTTTTCACTGTCACTGCTCCAGTTAAATCCTGTTATATATTTAAATATGTGGGAATCAGTTACTTCTTCAGTAGTTAAGCTTCTAATATGAGAAATACATAAAGTACTACAGTTTTTATTATAACGAATAAATGCTATTTTTTGACCATCAGGGGACCATTGAGGATTTGAAATTTTAAAATTATCAAAACAAATTATATCCTTTTTATTCTCACAATTTTCATAATCTATATATAAGCAATTTTCGTTACAATCACAATTTTCTGTATAACATATTAAATAACTTGGAGGCAAGCATACTTCTATAAAGATGGTTATATTTTTAAATATATGTCTTTCATCTAATCTTTGCCCTTGGGCATCTTCTATTATAACCTTTGGATTGAGTATTTTGTTTTTTAATAAAGCTTCTGGTGAACATCCCTCTATTAAATTAGGAATAACTATAAATGTACTATGATATGTTTCGTTATGAATTGCATGAACTGATTGTGTTGATTTATCTGAGATATACGTAATTTTTTGTTTTAATTTTATCTCAATGGATATTTTTTTTCCGGTAAGGCTCTGCCCTTCATAGGATTTTCCTTTAGGTGTATTAATTACCCTAGTTGACACAATTTCTGGATCAACCATAACAGATACAATATCCTCTATATTAGGCTTTTGTTGTGGTATTGTTACCGTTTCTTCAAAGCTGTATTGTTTAAAATATTTAATATGTTTATGTCTATTTCTATATTTTTGTTTAATAATATTATTTTTTTTCATAACCCTCCTCCTAAACAACTTAACCTTTCTCTTATTAATATATTTACATCTCAATAGAAAAATATCTTTTTTTTTTTAAGTACAAGGTTATTTTTTTATATATTTACAAATAAAAATAAACCTCATGGATAAAATAAAATCCATAAGGTTTTATTTTTATTTAACAGCCTGTTCTTCCTTCTATCATTAAAGTTATATTTTTGAATATAGTTCTTCTATCTGATAGTAATTTTGCAAAGTCATCTTCTATATATCCAGTTACTCTAACATCACTACATGGTTTATAGTCTTTAGGAAGAATAACAAATGTGCTAAAAGGTATTTCAAATTCTGCTGCGTGTACACTTTGAGTTGGTTCATTAGCTATATAAACTACTTTTTGTCTTATTATACCTTCTACAATTAACTTCCATCCTGTTAGTTCTTGACCTTCATACGAAGTTACAACTGGAGTTTTTATTAAATAAGTGTAAGTTATATCCACACATGCTGTGATTTCTATAATATCTTCTGCCTCAGGTTTTTGAGGTGGTATTTTTACATTTGTATCTACACTTAATTGTTTAAATATCCTAACTTCTACATATGTTACTACTTCATTACTTTCT
>NZ_DATIRC010000051.1:0-1925 GCF_035470145.1 Romboutsia sp. | reverse complement strand
GTTTTTTTCGCGTAAAACAAAAAGAAAAGGTTAAGATATTGGCCCGCTGAAAACCAATACCAGTGGGTATAGAATTGTCTATACACCTTCGCGTCTCACTCCTTTTCATTATAGTGCATGTAAATTTCGCGTATATTATTTTTCTTCTTTTGTAGTTAATGGATACCACGTATTCCATACAGCTCCATCTATTATATATGCCATACAACCACATGGACATCTAATCGCTTTTATATCGTCCGACACTTTACCATCTTCGTAAGCTTTTACGAATTTTAATATATCACCACAAACACATTCTTCCATAACTATAAAAGAGGGCTCAATTAAGAACCCCCAACCTCCTCTATATTGTTGTTAACGGTTTTATAGCACCATAAGTTGAATTGTTAGCTATAAGTTGTTGTTTTTTATTAAAATGTTCAATAGCCGTATCAACATTGGTTATTAGATCCATAACTTCATTGAATAGCGTAACTACACCTAAACTATGTTCTTTATCTTCCATGAATACTTCACATTTATCCGTTTCTTCAATACTGGATACTATATATATTCTTCCATAATCAGTTGTTATTATAGAATCAGTACCTTTAACTTCTATTTTTTTTATTATTGACATATCAATGTCCTCCTCATTTTTTATTATTGACACTTACTATGGCCACAATGTAAACATATAGTACAACCACCAGAGTTCGTTAATAATGACCCACACTCTGGACAATACATTTTTGTAGGTATGTGTTTTAATATTTGATCCGCAGTACTATCCGTTTTAGGCGAATACGAAACATCATCGGCAGTTATAACACCTACTGTTATCTTATGTCCTCTCACTTCAGCGCGTTTATCTTTTCCATCACCATGATACATTTCATATTCTTCTTGTATAGTTCTAGCTATAATATCACCACAACTCATACCATCTATATTCTTTGTTTTAGCGCCTTTAACCTTAGTGCAAGCTGAACACTTAACGCCTTTAGTTGCATCTATTATGCTATTTATATCCATTCCACATCTCATACAAGCAGATGCATATCTACCAAGAGATTCAGTGTTTGCCGAACATCCTCCAGATTTACCAGAGTCTATAAATACCTCAACTAAGTTATCATTCTCATCTCTATTAATTGTTATGTATAATTTACCACATGCCATATCTTTAACGTATGTAGTACCACTTAATCTATTACCTAATTGTTTTCTAGTTATAGGAACAACACTATTTAATTTTACTGGAGTCTCTGCTATAACTTCTTCAACTTTAGGTTCTTCTTTTTCTGGAGTTGAAGTTAATATACCTGATCTATCACAATTCTCTCTAAATATAGTTAAACCTTTTAAACCATGCTCCCATGCATCTCTATATAATTTTATTACATCTTCCACCGTCGAACTCTCTGGTAAATTTACAGTAGAACTTATAGATGCATCTATGTGATCTTGCCATATTGATTGCATTAATACTCTATCTATAGGTCTTATCGTTTTTGCTGTTTTGAAATATGTTGGTAAAGAACCGATATGTTGTATATCATTAGCTTCCATATATTCTTTAACTATAGGGGTATATACAGTATAGAATACGTCACCTTCTTCATGTAATGATTCAGTCTTTCTAACATAATGTGTGTCGAATATTGGTTCTATTCCACCAGATATACCAAGCATAGTTGATAGAGTACCTGTTGGAGCTATAGTTAATAATTGTGAATTTCTTAATCCATATTTTTTAACTGATTCTTTCACTTCATCGTTTGTATTAGATGATAAGAATTTATTTTTAACTAATGATTCTTTTTTATATTTTGGATATGCTCCGAATTCTTTAGCCAATTTAGATGAAGTATGTATTGCTTCATTTACCATAGAGAATCCTATATCATCGCATAAACGTATAGAGTCTATACTACCATAGG
>NZ_DATIRC010000050.1:0-3198 GCF_035470145.1 Romboutsia sp. | reverse complement strand
CATATTTAATTCTTTCTTTTCTTTGTTAAATTCATGTACTTTTTCAACTAAATTTGTAACTGCTTCTTTTTTCGCTATTTGCATTTCAAGAACTTGCTGCAATTTTACTTTAGCTTCATCGCTAACAGTATCTTGTAATTGCCCTAATACTTCTATAGACTGTCCTTGTTGATTTGTTAATTCTTCCTTTAAATTTTCTATTTTATCTTCTTCTTTATCAATATCAGCTAATTCTTCCTCTGTAAGTTCTGTTGCTTCATCTTCAATCATATCTTCATTGTCTATATTTTGTACTTCTTCTACAATGTTATCTATTAATTCAGTAGTTTCATGTATACTTTCTTCATATCCTTTAAGTGCTTCTTCAACTAAATCTTGTTTCCCTTCCTCAGCCATAACTTCACTTTCGCCAAGTCTTTCTTGTGCAATTTCTGTTAATGTTTTTACTTTCTTTTCTTCATCAAATTTAAGTGCCAATGATGTTTTTTCCATTAATTTGTCTATAGGATATAATATACTATCTGGCGTTATTCCTGCTTCTTCTTTAAATGATATTATTTTCTCCTTTGCAAATGCTGTAGTTGAAATATTTAATGTTACAAATACTCCCGTTAATAATATACTTCTTAATTTTTTCATATGTAATTCCTCCTAATGATTTATATTAATATTATGTATTAATTTTTTGTTTAATTTTAAAAAATATTCAAAATCATTTTTTATTACTTCATATAAATTAATTCTGTTATAATTTCAAAATCTGACCAATTATTGCAATATTTTATAAATTAATTATAAATATAAGCTAAAAAAATTAATTTCCGTAACGTACGTTCTCTAATTTATTTAAAACATAGTGTATAATGTACATATAAATACAACATATCGAAAGGAGATTTAAAAATGAAAAGACAAATAATTGAAATAAATCAAGAAAAATGTATAGGATGTGGATTATGTGCAAATGCATGTCACCAAGGAGCTATACAAGTTGTAAATGGCAAAGCAAAGTTAATGAGCGATTCTTACTGCGACGGACTTGGAATGTGTTTACCAGCATGTCCAGTTGATGCAATAAAATTAACAGAAAAAGAAACTGCAGAATTTGACCAATCTAGAAAGGGATATGCTCTTAAGCAAGAGAAACAATCAGTTGGATGTCCTGGATCTGCAAGTAAGGTATTGAAAACTAATTCTGGATGCGGATGTCAAGGATCAGCTCCTAAAGAAATAACTACTACTAAGTCTCAATTAAATCAATGGCCTGTACAGTTAAAGCTTGTAAGTCCCGCAGCGGATTTTTGGGATAATGCAGATATATTAATAGCAGCAGACTGTTGTGCATATTCTTACGCAAACTTTCACAATGAGTTTATGAAGAATAAAATTACGGTTATCGGCTGTCCAAAACTTGATGACAACCAATATTATATAGATAAACTTACAGAAATATTCAAAACAAAAGATATAAACAGCATAACGGTTACAAGAATGTCAGTACCTTGCTGTGGAGGATTAGTTCGTGCAGTAAAAGAAGCTATCTCAAATTCTAACACAAAAGCTTCGTACAATGAATTTATAATATCTACAGATGGAAATATAATATAATAAGAAAAGAGCCTTAGAAATGATTCTAATGGCTCTCTTTTTTTATATCTTGATATTCTAAATTTCATATACGGCCGACCTATGTTTTTTCAATTTTTTTCACCAAGTTTAGTTCAACTCAAGTTATTTCAATGAATATATTAATTTATTTTATTTATTATCATCTCATACATTAACTCTGCAGGATCAAGAATAGGAATCGTAGTATACTTTTTCAATTCATTGTATAAATAAGGAAAGTGAGTACATCCCAAGATAACTACATCAACTTGTATAGAATTATAAAATTCCATCACATTTTTTAATGAAAATTTTTCAACTATTTTTTCAGCAGATATACCTTTTTCTATCTCTATAACTAAAGGAAGTATTCCTATTCCGATAACATTACAATCAGAATTTATACTTTGTATAACTTTTTCAATACCTGCTGAACTTTTATTGTTAGCTGTTAGTACACCAATATTTTTAAAGTTACAAGCAATTTTTTTATAAATGCTAAGTGGAGTAATAATTCTTATATCTTCTTCGATAGACAGTTTATCCATATCAACTGCAGCACTTAGAGAATTACAATATATTATTATTGTATCAATACTTTCAGATTTTATTTTTCTTATTATCTTTCTAATTTTATCGGTAAGTTCAAAAGGAGATAATATTTGAAATTTTGACTGTTCTTGAGCACATGAAGATGCCGAATACCCATATGCATTAATTCCTTTTGATATTAAAAAATCCACCCCCATTTGAGTATCTACAGGAGTTCCTGCAATAACGCCAACTTTAATACAATCCATACATATCACCTCATATAATTTGTAGCATATTTTTTTAATAAAAAAAGCCTGAGAATAACTCAGGCTTTAACAGCAAAAATTATATGCTCATCTTTCAGCTAATAGCTGCAGGATTTAGCACCCGTATAATAACTTATACTGGTTGCCGGGTTTCTCAGGGCCAGTCCCTCCACCACTCTTGATAAGATTTATTTAGTTTATTTTAAATAATTTAAGATAAGTGTAGATAACATTTTAAACTTTGTCAATAG
The DNA here is from genome assembly GCF_035470145.1 of Romboutsia sp. GTDB lineage: Bacteria > Bacillota > Clostridia > Peptostreptococcales > Peptostreptococcaceae > Romboutsia_D. The sequence goes on along the minus strand of NZ_DATIRC010000050.1, from coordinate 539 downwards.
TTTTAATATTTTTTATTATTCGCAAAAACTTACTTACATTGTGCAAACTAAACATACTATAATTTATTTTCTTATATACTTTACAGCATCTTTATCTTGCTTAACTGCCTCTAAGCACATCTCTTCTGTTTGTTCTTTTACATATTCTAAAGCTCTTCCATATTTCTTAACTGCCTCTAAACATATCTCCTCAGTCTGTTCTTTTACAAGTGATAAAACTCTTCCATCTTGCCTGACTGCTTCTAAACATATCTCCTCAGTCTGTTCTTTTACATATTCTAAAACCCATCCATTTTGCTTAACTGCCTCTAAACATATCTCTTCTGTTTGCTCTTTTACAAATTTTAAAGCTAACCCATTTTGTTTAACTGCTTCTAAACATATCTCTTCTGTTTGTTCTTGCATATATTTTAAGGCTAATCCATTTTGTTTAACTTCTTCTAGATACATTTCTTCTTTTGACCTACTATTTTCTAACATTTTGTACCTCCTGTACATTTTTTTAATATCGTGATTTTAAATATTATATCTGTTAAATA
>NZ_DATIRC010000049.1:0-2319 GCF_035470145.1 Romboutsia sp. | reverse complement strand
AATGATTGAAATAATTTAATTACTTGATAGACACTTGCTCGATTAACAGTATATATTGGAATATTTTTTTGTTTTGCCAATTTTTTCAACTTAAGATTTTGTTTCAGATGTTTTTTTAAACCAACAATTAGCCTTGCTTGTTTAATTTCTTTTGTTAATAGAACTTTAAGGCCAAGCTTGCGGCTGGCTTCTTTAATTAAATTATTTGAAAGTGAATATGTATAAATTAATAATTTTTTAGTTTTTAAGTTCCGTGATTTTATTTGACTTCGGTTCAGTAAAACTGTCCAATTATTGATATTTGAAGTTGAACTATTTTTCAAAAAATTAGTAGTTTTAAATAGTGAGACAGGATTTGTTTGAAGTTTTTTATATCTTAGACGTGTTTTCTCATTTGTTGAGATTTGTCGAAGTTGAGAAACAGAATAATTACCTCGTAATATTAAATCGATAGAATTTTTTATATTTTCATGAATCGTCCAAGAATTTTGGTCATTAATTTCAATAGCTATTTGAAAGGCAGGATAAGCCTTTCTTTCTAAAATACTTTTTTGTGTTCCACGTCTTTTTGCTTCATCATCACTTAAAGTAACATATTGAATTCCCCCAATTAAATCAGCTAAAGAAGGATTTTTAATTAAATTTTCTAAACAATTTCCATGAGTTGTACCTACAAGTTGGACACCTTTTTCAGCAATAGTCCGTGCAGCAAGAGCTTCCAGTTCGGTTCCAATTTCATCAATGATAATTATTTCCGGCATATGATTCTCGACTGCTTCAATCATTATTTGATGTTGAAATTCAGTTTTTGCTACTTGCATTCGACGTGCACGACCAATACCTGAATGAGGAATGTCACTATCCCCAGCAATCTCATTTGATGTATCAACAATAATCACTCTTTTTTCCATTTCATCCGACAAAACTCTAGCAATTTCCCGGATAATTGTAGTTTTACCGACTCCAGGTTTCCCTAAAATTAAAATAGATTGTCCTGATTCTAATAAATCACGAATTATACTGATTGTTCCAAAAATTGCACGACCGACACGACAAGTTAATCCATTTATTAAAGATTGTCGATTTCTAATACAACTTATACGATGAAGAGTCCGCTCAATACCCGCTCTATTATCGTCACTGAAATGACTAGTTCGTTTTGTTATATAATCAATATCCTGCCATGAGACAATCTTTTGAGATAAGTATTCTGAGCCATTGGTAAAACGAGCTTCAGGCCGCCGACCTAAATCCATGACAATTTCAATGAGTTTGTCTTTGTTTGGGTGATTATTTAAATTTTTTTGAATAAAAAATGGTAAATTATCAAGTAATTTCTCTAAATCTTCATCTATACTCATAAAATCATAAGTTTATACTAACTTTCTAATTTATATTATAGTTATAATATTTAACATAAACTTAAAAAGTTAGATTAATTTATTAAAATTTTGTAAGCTTATTTGAAAAATAGTTCTTTATTAGTTAAAAAACCTTAAATCTTTTCGTATTCAAAGATTGATCCTAAAATTAATTAGAAAGTGCTACTAATTTATTAAATGTTTGGGTATCTAAAATAGCGATTTGTGAAAGCATCTTTCGATTTAACTCAATCTTTGATTTTTTAAAATTATGTATTAATTTGCTATAAGATAAACCATTTAGTTTTGAAGCTGCATTTATTCGCGTAATCCAAATCTTTCTAAAAGTACGTTTCTTTTGCTTTCTACCAACAAACGAGTAGCGTAAAGCTTTCATAATTTGTTGATTTGCTACTCTAAAAAGTCGCGAATGAGCGCCACGATAACCTTTTGCAAGCTGTAATATTTTATTTCTTCTTTTTCGTGCTACGTTTCCTCGTTTAACTCTAACCATTCTTTTTAATAAGGTAACATTAATTTAATAGGTTTACTATCACTAGTACTAACACAAATTGTTTGCGATAATTTCCGTTTCTGAGTCTTAGATTTTTTACATAAAAGATGACCTTTAAAAGCGTGACGGCGCAAAAATTGACCGGTCCCTGTTCTTTTATATCGTTTTTGAGCAGATTTTCGAGTTTTTAGTTTCGACATAAATTTTTAATTTTTTTCATTAATTTTTTTCAGACGAGTAAAATTCTTTAAAATAAAAAGTTGCTTTTAACGGATGTGAATATAAAAGGTGATCTCCAGATTCCCACTCTACAGGACAGGCTTGTCCGGGATGCTCTTTAATATATTGAATTGATTTTAAAATACGAAGAATTTCATTGATACTTCTACCGCACAATAAATTATTAACATTATAATATTGGATCACCCCTTCCTTGTCAATAAT
>NZ_DATIRC010000048.1:0-2268 GCF_035470145.1 Romboutsia sp. | reverse complement strand
TTAACTAAGCTATCATATATCTTACATTTCATATTCTTTAAACTATCATTTGCCTTAACTGTACCTATATTTTCTGCTTCTACTATTTCCATTAATTGATCTCGAGTTAATCTATTTAATATCCTGTAAGCTTTTTCTTCGTAGTCTGCAAGTTGGTAATAATTCGTGTAGTTTATTGATAGTAATTCATTTATTATATTTTCCATTTTGTACCCCCTTAAATTTGGCTATACTTATACTATGTATTTGTTGCACATTGTGTTACAAATTTAATAAATCTTTTCAACTAGGTACTTGGATATTTTTAACATTACTTTATCCACATTATCCACAGGGTTAGAAACACTTAAAACTATTGCAATTACACCACCACACAAAAAGTTGTTATGCAAAATTTTCGCACTACACAAAAATGTGTGCTGCGCATTACACAAAAAGTTGCGCTGCGCACCACACAAAAATGTGTTGCTATTCTATAATCATTAATTCTATTATCATAATTCTATTATCATATATATAAATATTAAAATACTTACTTGCTTTTAATAAAAACACTAAATAATAAATAATTATAAAATAGACTTGTAACATTTTATCAAATAGGATATAATATATAATATAAAGATTAATAAAGAGGTGATAATATTGAGAAAATTATCTAAGTTTTGGCAAAATTACAACCTAGACTTAAGAGCAGCTACAGAAGAACAATCTCCAAGAATGAAAAAAACAAATGTAAAAGATTTTGAAACTAAATTTAATATTTCAGACTTAATGCTTTCTATAATGACAGATAAAAGGCTTAATTCAACTGAAAAAGCTTTAATAGGTTTATTTATAGAAGAAACATTAGCTGCAGCACAAACTTACAATGATGGAGAAAAAGACATTAATGTTTTAACTTTTCCATTTGAAATAAATGTAGATAAAGATACATCAATTACATTAGCTGCAGCTTTAACAACTAAAAAAATATCATGTATCTTAGATATATCGTTGCCAACAGTATTTAATAATATATCAAGCTTAAAAGAAAAAGGAATAATAACTTTTGACAGATATAAGTTTGGGGAATTTGCAAGGATAGGATTTAATATAGGATACTTGGTATTGAATTATTATAAATAAATGGAGGTAAAAGGAATGAGATTTCAAATTCATAGGCTGCAACAATCAGTATTAGTAGAATTAGGACTAAATACAGAAGATGCGCTGCTGCTAGATTGGTTGCTTAATTGGAAAGATGGTAACTCAATGAAACATATAACAGTAGGAAACGATTTAGCTTATTGGGTAAATTATGGAAAAGTAGTAGAAGAATTACCTATACTATTCAAACAAGTTGAAGAAGGAATGACAGAAGAAGCTGCAGCAAAAGTAGAAAGAAACAATAAAACAAAAGTAGGAAGAATGTTAAAAGGCAATCTTTCAAAGGTTTTAAAGCAGCATAAAGTAAATACTCAAAATGGAACAGATATATATTTATCATTAAATAGGGACTTAATTCAAGCACTTTTAAACGGTGGAAATAAAAAAGCCACTACTGCGCCAACAGTAGAAGCTGCTAAAGAAAATATTCAATCTAATAATAATATATGCAATCCTAATATAAATAATACACATGTGCAAAATAAAAATATACAGGAAAATAATACTATTAAGCTTCTTAAAGAAAATAATATTAAAAATATAAATGAAAAAGAAGCCATTGAAATTTTTACTGATTTATCAAAGCTTAAAAAGTGCATAGAACGAGTTGGAAAAGTAAGGCAATACAAATATTTACTAACAACTTACAAAGACTTTACAGAAGCTTCTAAAAGCAATAAAGGTATAAATAGTTATGAAGGCGATTGGATAAATGACCATGACATAGATGAAAGAATTGAAAGAAGTCAAATGTTGAAATATAGCTAAATAAAAAAGTAGTCTATAAACACAAATTATAGGCTACTTCCAAAACTAGAATGAAAATTAGATTAATTAGATAATAGCATAAATTAGAATAAAATTAAAGGGATTAATAAAGTAATAAAATATAATTTTTATTTAATAGGAGGAAAAATATGTTTAATATAGGGGATAAAGTAAAAGTAAAATTACACGATAAAAATATTATTAGGATAGGAGAAATAACAACTATTGGCAAGACAACTGAAAATGCCTATACAGTAGTTTTCCCAAGTGGGAAAAGTTCGTTTTTACTCGAAACAGAACTTGAATTAGCAGAAGATAAAAAATAAATTTTATAATTAAAATTAAAGGGGA
>NZ_DATIRC010000047.1:0-2708 GCF_035470145.1 Romboutsia sp. | reverse complement strand
ATAATTTCTCCGTATAATTTTTCTTGAGATAAATATGTGTAAATTTCAACATATTTATATAAAAACGTTAAAGCGTATTCATACATATTATCAACTCCATATAAAGATTTTAGAAATCTTGTTATAATATATGATTTATATATAAATATTGTTCTTTATAAATATAAAATTCATATATTTTTTAGTTTAAAATATGGTAAAATAAATATAAAATCTGTATAGTAAAAGGGAGAAAAATTATGAAGTGGATTAATTCAATAAAGGATTATAAACCATTTAATGAACAAGAAACAAAAGATAAAGAGATAATAATTAAATGTATAAATATATTTGATGATGTATTAACTAGAAAAAATGAATTAGCACATATAACATCATCTACATTTGTAGTAAATAAATCTAAAGACAAAGTACTTATGGTACATCACAATATATACAATACTTGGTCATGGATGGGTGGACACAATGATGGTGATGATGATTTCTTGAAAGTTGCTATAAAAGAATTAGAAGAAGAAACAGGCGTAACTGACATCAAAATACTGGGAGATGGAATATTTTCACTAGATGTATTAAATGTAAAGAGTCATATGAAAAGAGGAAAGTATGTTGCACCTCATCTTCATTTGTCAGTAGCATATTTAGTAGAAGCTAATGAAGATGAAGCGCTAATAGTTAAAGAGGACGAAAATAGTGGCGTTATGTGGATACCTATTCATGAAATAAATAGGTATGTTAAAAATGAATCACATATGCAAAAGTTATATCAAAAATTTATAGAAAAAATGAATACATTATAATAGTAGAAAAATTAGGATGTTCTTAATATAGGAGGAAGCTAAATGGACAAAAGTTCAATTATTAAAAAAACAAAAGAATTTGTAAAAGAGAAACTATATGGTGAGGGAAGTGGACACGATTGGTGGCATATAGAAAGAGTCTATAATATGTCTAAGTTTTTAGCTTCTAAAGAAAATGCTAATAATTTTATTGTAGAGATGACTGCTCTACTTCATGATATAGACGATTGGAAATTTTCAAAAGGAAATGAAACGAATACATATGTAACAGAAGAGTTTTTAAAATCGGTTAATGTAGATAAAGAGGATATAGGTAACATAATCAATATAATAAAGACTATGTCATTTAAAGGTGGTATAGTGGATTCTTCACAATGTACTTTAGAAGGTATGGTAGTCCAAGATGCAGATAGATTAGATGCTATAGGTGCTATTGGAGTAGCTAGAACATTTGCTTATGGTGGGTATAAAAATAGTCAGATGTATGATCCAAGTATTAAACCTATGGAATTTGAATCATTAGAAGAAGTTAAGAATGTTAAAAATCACACCATAAATCATTTTTATGAGAAGCTTCTTAAATTAAAGGACTTAATGAATACTGAAACTGCTAAAGAAATTGCAATTAGAAGACATAAGTTTATGAAACAATTCTTAGATGAATTTTACTATGAATGGAATTTTGGTTCAAAGTAAAATTAGGGTATATAAAAGAGCTGAAATGCTCTTTTTTTGTGTCCTCAATCATCATTCCTCATGAATTCAAATATATATTAAATTTTATATATTAACAGAAATTGTGAATTTTAATATTAATTTAAACAAATAATATTTTAAGGTGATAAAATGCATATTTTAAATTTAGAAACGAGAGAAAAACAAGATATCTTTAAAAATAACTTTTATAATAAAAAAGACTCTTATCTTATTTTAAGTTCTTCTAACGAATTAAATCTCCTTAAAGATATCTTATATATAGATGAAATCACATTTAAGGAGTGCCTTAAATTTGATGAAAATATAAAATTAGATTTATTTGATAATTATGATTTTTTAAGTGTAAATACGTTTGAACTTGTAGATAATAAAGCTCAGATTGAAGAAGTAAATATTTATTTATCAGATAACTTTATACTAGTTGTTTGCAATGAAAATCACTTCTTGTTTAAGTTTGTAAAAGATATGATAATGAATGAGATTAGTATGGAAAATACTTCTAGTGTAGTAAGTCTTTTTAAAATTAATTATTTAATATTTAAAAACATTATAATTCATGAATTTGAAAGTTTAGAAAAGGTAGAAGATATAATTTTAAAGTTAGAAGATGAAATCTTAGAAGGTGTTGCAGATGATCAGGTATTAAAAATAAACTATATAAGAGGTATAACTAGAACTGTAGTCAAAAATACGAGGCCTCTTTTATATATAGGTGATAGAATACTTAAAGAAAATATAAGATACTTAAAATATTCAGATGTTAAAGAGTATAAGTTAGATAATCTGCAAGGTATAGACTTTGGTATAGACAAGTTATATAGTTTTGCTATTTCGACACGTGAATTAGCTGACAAACTACTAGATATTTATTCTTCTCAAATAACAGAAAAAACAAATACTTTAATAACAAAACTTACTGTACTTACAGGTATTGCAGCACCTTTAACTATTATAACAGGTATTTATGGAATGAACTTTAAGGTTATGCCAGAACTTGAATGGTATTATGGTTATCCATTAACCTTAGGGGTTATGATTTTTATAATAATAGTTGGAGTTATTATATTTAAAATCAAAAAATTACTTTAATTATAAAGAGCTTATTGAAAAGTTTTCTTTTAGATACAAGGAATTTATAATCTGAGCTATATTTGAAAATACAATTAATAAAAAAAATAGAAATTTTCAAAA
>NZ_DATIRC010000046.1:0-4025 GCF_035470145.1 Romboutsia sp. | reverse complement strand
TACTAATAGATGCAGAGCATGAGGACTTTAAACCAAATGCACAAGCATTTATGTTTGGATTCCATAATGGAAGTTTAGAGAAATAGTACAAATAAAAAGATACCAAGAAGTTTATTCTTGGTATCCCACAGTTATTATTCTGTTATATATTCTAAGAAGTTTTCTATGAATATCAGATTCTCTGATTCAGACATTTTCCAACCTTCTATATTTATAATTACATCTTTACTTCCTTTTCTGTGACCAATCCACATTTCACCTTTTTCACTGTATCTGATCTCTCTTACATTATCTAATATATCTTGTCTTGCTTTTGTTATTATCATTTTAAGTTCGCTCATTGGTACTTTAGTATCAACTTTTATTTCAGTAACATCTCTAAATTCATTTACGTTTACATTCACTTCCACTACTTTTAGTTTGCTTTTTTTGTTTGTGTTAGTGTTTATGTTAGTGCGTATTCCTTCCATTTGTGCAAAGAATTTACCTATTGAATCATCAATTCCTACTTCTGTAGCCAAGAACATAGTTAATCCTATTAATTTCTTTAGTGCATATTCTTTATCTTCTTTATCTACAGTTTCTAACATGCTAAATATTTCTCTTATTTCTTTTTTAACTAATTCTGGTTCTACCCTTCTGTCTATTAATCCTTGTAATCCATCTACCTTAGTTCTTAATAATGTTGTTTTCATTTTGTTTCCTCCTAGTGTTTTTATATGTATGTTTATGTATTATGTTGTCGAATTTCCTCGACCACATATATTAATATACTATAAAGTATTAACTACGTCAACACTTTTTAAAAAGTTTTTTTAAAAAAACAAAAAAAATAAAGGTGCTACTCCGAATGAGCAACACCTTTGTTGGGGATAGTAATCCATAATATATTTGGGATTTAAAATTATAAGTTCATAGGGGAATAAACTAAATATAATCTTTTATGGACATCTTTTACTATATCTATAGTAACACCATTCGACATGTTTTTCAAATGGTAAATAAAGTAAATCTATATTCCGAATGCACTTAGCAATTCATCATCACCTTTGTCCTTTAGATATGACATCGTTACAGATACATCTTCGTGATGTGCCAAGATTTTTAACTGTTCGATTTCTAACTTCTTACCACCTAGATATTCTCTACAGACATAGTGGCTACCATCCCCATAGTTCTCTAAACTGCTATGCCTAAAACTGTGAGGATTAAATTCTTTATACTCAAATTTCTCTGCTACTATTTTACGCCATGAGATCACCCAAGCATAAAGTGTTTCGTAAGATGCAGGTACTATTTTTCCATCTTTTCTAGTAACCCACAGTGCATCACAATCATCTTTTCTAGTAGACATATATAAATCATATATCTCTTTTGTCTTTGCTCTATATAATAATCTAAATTTCTTATTTCTTTTACCGACTACTATATTTGTAAAGTTTTCATCTTCCAGAGCAAAATTCTTTACCACTTGATGGCATTCATTTCTACGCCCTGCCGAATCATACATTAACATACAGAACAGTGCTTGTTGATACTTTCCTTTTTCAATTAATCTATCATAAAGATATAAAATTTCCTCGTCACTGAGAAAGATTATGTCCCTAACTTTCTCTTTTGTCATTCCTTTGATTCGACTTGGATTAACCCTACAGTCCTCAAATTCCTCAGAATAATCATCATCATCCAATCCGAAATTCATTAAGTTTCTGCTCGTTGAAAGCATTCGATTTATACGGTTTGATCCCAAGTTATTTTCCTGCATCCAAAGGATCATATTTCTGAAACTCTTTCTATTTAATTTATATAATGGTTTATTGTCCAATTCTTCTAATATATAGATTAAAACTATCCTTGCATCGTTGAAATATTGCACCTGCGTTTTTTCAGATTTTCCTTCTGCTTTTATTTGTAACATATAGTCTTTTAATAAATCTTTGTTATATTTATTGACCTTATCCCATTTTGCTTTTGTGTATACTCTATTATAAACCTTTGCCATTTGTTTCTCCTTTTTCATATTTATTTAATGTACCAATAAAAGAAACTCTATGAGCGTATTTCTTTGGAACTCCTCTTTTTGTGAACCATTTATCAACACCAGAAAAACCAAAATCATTTACCAATGTTTCCAGTATTTCTTTTTGTGTATTTCTTTTTATGATTTGCCCATCTATTACTATCACACATTTTAGTGCTTTCGGATGTTTTTCTCCGTACTTTGACGCACTTCTTCTTTTTCTTGTTATTGGATTATTGTGATTCTCTTTACTACTTACCCATCTTAAATTTTCAATATTATTGTTTGTTCTATCGCCATCAATATGGTCAACAAACTCTTTTCCTATCGGTGGTTCTCCTATAAAACATAATGCTACCAATCTGTTGATTCTCTGTGTTTTATATAAATTCGTACTAGTTTGCAGATAACCATCTTTATTGGGATTTCCTATATATTCTTTGATGTTTCCTTTTTTATCAACAGTTACAATTTTTCCATTTCTATTTATATATTTATTTATTCTACTTCCTTTGTGTATTATTTTATATTCCTCATTGTTGTAAATCATTATTTCTCCTTTGTATAAAAATGGTGCTACCATTTTAGTAGCACCAACTTAATTATTTCTTTATTCTTGACAATATTATATCGTCTATTTCTTCTGCATCTTTTGCTACACCTTTGAATGCTTGTATTAGTTCTCCACCATAAAAAGCAAACCCAGATGCAATTATTGCAGTAATTACACCTTCTTTTGTAGGATTCATATATGCTCCAATTCCAGACCCTATTACAATGCACAAGATTCCTTGTAAACTACGTTGAATTGGTGGATACCATTGCATCACGATAAGTTTAACTATTAACGTGACTACTATTAATTCTACAATTTGCATTTCTAACATATTACTGCACCTTCGTATAACCCATGTGAATAAATCCAGTTATACTCTTTCCTTTTGAATCTTTTATCCCACTGTTACATGAACCCCACAATGAACCATCTTTTGCTTTATCAATGTACCAAACATTTACCACTGTTCCTTTTGAGAAAGTTTTTAATATCCCATACTCTGATCCTCTACCACGTCTGCAATTTAAATTACTAGTTAGAACAACATTTTTTTGGAATGCTCCTATTTCAAAACTTTCTTTTACTTGCTCCTTTATAGTTGTATCTACTAATCCTTCTGCTATTCTTCTTGCTACTTCTTTTTTTCCTATTTTGTCATATTTAGCACAGTCTATTGCACTGTCTATGAAGAATGATTCAATCATGATTGCAGTTGGATGTGTATCACGTAGCATGTATAAATTACTTCTATACACTAGACCTCTATCATCAAACATTGTCCCCAGTTTGTTTTGTACTCTCTTTGCTACCGTTTTCCCTGCAGTTGAATGATATAGCACCTCTGACCCATCTGCTTTGCCATTATAACTATTTGCATGGAACTCTACAATCAAATCATATTTCCCACTGTTTGCTATCGGCAATTTGTAATTATCTTCATATGTAGAAGATGTGTATTTCCCCTCTGGAACTATGATTAAATCATTCGGTTGACCTATTGAATCCAACCATTTTTTTGTTTCTGTTGCTAATTCTTTATTCACAAAATATTCGTTCTTAATACCTTGTGAAGAAGTGTATCGACCATCTTTCAGTTTACTGTGTCCTACGAATAGTCCTATTCTTTTGTATTTTATCATTTACTATCTCCTTTTTATTTATATTTGAGAAGGTGTTTCCACCTTCTTAACAATCTATTGCATCTGCAAAATATTCATCTTTTGTTTTGATGTAATCATATGCCTTGTTGTATATGTTTACATTTTCTGCATCCATACTTTCTGGGGAAAAATTATTTGTATATTCCCCTTCTTCCCATTTGGCTCTTACTTTTTTTATGTTCATAGGTTCACATTCGCTCAATCTAGTTTCCATATTCATATATGCTCCTATTGTAATGTCTCAGTAATTGTATCTTGGATTTAGATTTATATTTAATATTCTCCAATA
>NZ_DATIRC010000045.1:0-2969 GCF_035470145.1 Romboutsia sp. | reverse complement strand
CCTTGTTATTCCTGTACTTGAAAAACTTTGTACATCTTGTGTGTCTAATATAAATGGCTTTTCTATATACTCTATCTCTGAATAATTTAATAAACTATTTATTTTTTCCTCTGAATCTGCAATTATTATTGCATAGTTGTACTCTAAAATTTCTACAGATATACCAATTTCATTTTCTAATCTTAATATGTCTCCATTATATTTAACTATTACTTCATAATCTATATTAATCACCCCCTCTTATTTTAATTGATCAAATATTCCTCTTATGTTTAATTCACCATAACCATAACTACTATTAGGATAAGTTATATTATTATCCCTTGTTGCACCCGCAGTAAGATATGTTCTTATTTTGGAGACAAATGCCTTATCCCTATACCTTACGTCTTCTAAAACATACTGCATAAAAAGAGCTACTGCACCTGACGCATAAGCTGCTGCTGGTGATGTCCCTGTTATTGTTGCATATGTATTTCCTGGATAAGGTGCTATTATATTAACTCCTGGTGCAACTATATCTGGTTTCGGTTCCCCTGTTATTGTTGGTCCTCTTGAAGATGTTGGCCATAAACTATTATTAATTGTGTCATATGCTCCTATACTTATAATATTCTCAAATGTAGAAGGATAGGTTGTTGTATATAAAGGATCAGTTTCTCTAAATTTAGTTCCTGATTTTAAAAATACTCTATTTTCTAGGTATGCGTGATATATTCCATTTGTTATATAATCTCCAATTAATCTTATTTTCCAAATACCCTTCTTTGCATTTTTTAGGCTTATTGAAATCTGTTGCTGACCTGAGAACAGTGATGGATATATATATATTATTGAATACTCAGTTCCCTCTATATCAAATAATCCTGTTATTACATTATAATTTGATACCTGTAAAACCTTACTACTTTCACCTGTTGGTGTTATTATTGCAACCTCTACTTTATCTGGCTTACTTATCCATACTTGTATGTTTAATATATCTTCATCTTGTGTTAATTCTACTTCAATGTCTTTTTGTTCACCTTTAAATCTGACTGTTCCTGATGTATGTGTTTGTGTATCTCCTTCATTTCCTATCGCTGATACATAACATACTCCTCTTGTGAAAAAAGCTCTTTCTGATAGACTTATAGGGTTAGTTTCAATAATTTGGCTGGTACCTAATGAAATATATACTACAACTGGTATTTTTTGTGCATATGCTTTTTCGTATAAATATTGAAGTGCTGGTAATAAAGTTCCACTATTGTAAAATCCATCTATTTTCTGTAACTTTACCACTATTAAATCTGCCTCTTCGGCCACTCCTGCATATTCTTTGTTTATATTTCCTAGCCCTGCACATATTCCACTTATCATTGTTCCATGTCCTTCTTCATCTTTTGATAAACTTGAATCCTTATTAGCAATTGCCTGATTCAAATCTTCTCTAGTATACTCCGTTCCAATAAAAAATCCTTCAGGTGGATTTCCTTCTTTTGTTTGGTCCCATAAGTATAGTATTTTTGATGTTCCATCAGGATATATAAAGTCTTCATGTAAGTAATCTATTCCCGTACTTGTTATCCCTATAGCTATACCTCTTCCTGTCACAGATATGTTAGGATTATTTTTAAAAAAGTTAGCACCTATATCTTCTGTTGCAACAACTCCTTGTGATATTCCTGGACTTATTTCTCCCAACAAAGCCATTCTTCTGCTGAAGTTTAATCTTAATATTGATGTTAAGTTTGCAATATTAGGCACATCCTCTAAATTATTTTCACTTATATATAATATTCCACCATTATAACTTATTTTATAATATCTATATGGTATCTTTAGTGTTTTAAGATCTTCCTCAAATCCAGGTCTATGAATTATATTAATTCCAACATTAAGATCTATTTGTCTATTATCATATGCTCTTATTTTGTGTTTTTTAGTTTTTTTTTTTGAATTTCTATAACCAATTATTTCTTGTTGATTTATTTGAGCCAAACTATCTAAATCAACATCTGCTAAATACAACAATCCATATCCCATTGAATTATTTGGATAATTCTCATTAGACTTCCTCTTTGCACCTTTTATTAAAACTGCCTTAAGCTTTTGTGAATATAAAAATAAATTATTTTTCTGTACTATTCCCCACTCCATAAGAAGTGCTACAACTCCTGTTACATGTGGCGCTGCCATACTAGTTCCACTTAATGCTCCAATATTTCCTCCTGGTAATACTGATACTATATCTTCTCCTGGTGCTAATATATCTGGCTTATATATTCCATTTTCTATATCACCTTCTCCTGAAAATATAGATACTGTATCCGTTCTTGAATTATAACTTCCAACAGTTATTACTTTACTTGCAGTTCCTGGAACTGTTACTGTTAATATCTTATCTGGTTTTAAAAACTTTGTATCTTTTGAAATTCCTTCTGAGGTTGGTAGGTATATATCTATATTTCCAGTAACTACATCTATAGGTTCAAATACCAGCTTCCATATTCCAGGACTTATTGATTTTGTAGAACTCATTTGTATCGTTACTCTTCTTATTAAAGAATATGGAGCTATTGGATAAAAATATCCTTTTATCCTAGTTGAACCTATAATATTTTTTATTTCTCCTGATGTTAATGAGATGGGTTGCGTTTGTACGTTAGATGGATTAACTAAATAAACACTAAAATTATCTACAAAGTCTGGCCATATATTTAGATTTAATAATTTTTCATTTTCACCTACTACAAATTCTACCTCTACTTTTTCATCTGTGTCTTTAATATTAATCCTTTTATGTCCACCTTTATCTGCATTATTTCCTGCTGCGACTACTATATTATTCTTCCAAAATGAACACATATCATTAATATATTGCTCAAATAAAGATAATTCTTTATTTGAGCCCTCGTTACTTCCATAACTTATGTTTATAGCTACCGGCATTTTTAATTCTAATGCTTTATCTAGTATGAATTTTA
>NZ_DATIRC010000044.1:0-7704 GCF_035470145.1 Romboutsia sp. | reverse complement strand
AATATTAATGAATATAAAAAATACAGCATAATTTAACGAGTTATAAAGATAAGATAAACAGAAAATTAAATTAATAAAATAAAAGTTAGCAGTTGTAGTAAAAATGTATGCTAGAATTGAATTAATTAAAATACTAAAATGTATTAATGTATTAAGGTAAAAGTAGTTTAAATCACTCTTGAATTTATATAATGACAACTATTCCGAAAATATACATTTAAAGACTATTTAGATTTTACTAAAAAAAGAATGATTACATATATTTTCCCACTACTTTTTTGTTATATATTTAAATACGCATGCAGATTTAACATTTTTAACATTTTTAACATTTTTTTATAAAAATAAACATCTAAAAATAATTATTATTGAATTTTGCATGCAGATTTCAATAATTTAAGTGAAATCATGACTCATGCAAATCTTTAATAATTAAGTTCAGATGTTTTTAAACATATTTTAAACTTTTTTACTTTTATTGATTTTTTTCAATTAGTTGTTCTAAATCAACTTCAAATCTATTATTATCATCATTAACTGATTTAACATATGCTGTACCTATATTATTATCAACACTAACTATAATTACTGGATTGTTTTGATAATAAACTATTGTATTGTTATTTTCATTTGAATTTAATATTTCAGCTGCTCTTCTTAATTGCATACTAAACCTCCTAAATTACTATTTTAAATGTATGTTAACCCTTTACTTTATAAAATATGCTATTTAGGATAAATTTTAAAATAAAAATCCTTAGAGGTATTTGATTAAATACATTCTAAGGATCTTTATCTTTTTTTTTATAAACATCTTCCAATCTCTCTAAATTTGTTATATCTATGAGAAATTATCTCAGCTTCACTAAGATTTTCATAGTGATTTAGTCTATCTATGATGAACGATTTTATATCTCTTGAAACAGGTTCAATATTTTGTTGTACACCTTTAAAAGGTTCTTCTATGATTTTATCTACAATTTTTAATTCATATAAGTCTTGGCTAGTAAGTTTCATGACTTCACTAGCTTCTTTTGATTTAGATGCATCTTTAAAAAGGATGCTAGATAAACCTTCAGGTGATATAACAGAGTAAACAGAGTGCTCTAACATGCATATTTCATTTCCTACTCCAATTCCTAAAGCACCTCCACTTCCACCTTCTCCGATAACAAAACAGATTATAGGTACTGATAACTTACTCATTTCAAGTAGATTTCTAGCAATAGCTTCACCTTGGCCACGTTCCTCAGCCTCTAGACCGCAAAATGCACCTGGAGTATCTATAAAGGTTATTATAGGCCTTTTAAACTTCTCTGCTTGTTTCATTAGTCTAAGCGCTTTTCTATAACCTTCTGGATGAGGCATTCCAAAGTTTCTTTTTATGTTTTCGTGTACGTCGTTTCCTTTTTGATGACCGATTATTGTTACACTAAATTTATCGATTTTTCCTATTCCACCTATAATAGATGGATCATCTTTGTAAAGTCTATCTCCATGAAGTTCTATAAAGTTTGAACAAATTTTATCTATGTAGTCTTTAGTCGTAGGTCTTTTAATATCTCTACTTAAACATACTTTTTCATATGGAGATAGTTTTATGCAAGCTTCACTCTTAAGAGTATCTAATTTTTTTTCTAAGTCTATGATTTTATCACTTAAATCTATTTCATTAGAAGAAGAGATTAATTTAAGTTTATTTATATCTTCCTCTAGTTTTTCTATTTTTTCTTGAATATCAGTATCAATTGTATGCAATGTGTTTCCTCCTTATCTAATGATAAACTAAATCAAAGCTTTATTTTAGAATTTAATTTACCTACATATAAAATCAACGAATAAACTATTATGATTTATTCGTTGACAATTTAAATTTAATTTATTCAGTAATGAATATAGTAGCTATTTTAATCTATTTAGATTTAAATAATTTAATGTAGAGATAAGATATTAGAGATTGTATCTTTCATATCTACTCTATTTACAATCAAGTCTATAAATCCATGTTCAAGTAAAAACTCTGAAGTTTGGAATCCTTCTGGTAGTTTTTGATTAATTGTTTGTTCTATTACCCTAGGACCTGCAAAACCAATAAGTGTGTTTGGTTCTGATATTATAATGTCACCAAGCATAGCAAAACTAGCAGTAACTCCTCCTGTTGTAGGATCTGTTAGTATAGTTATATATGGTAATGCCTTTTCTTCTAGCCTAGAAAGTGCTTGAGAAGTTTTAGCCATTTGCATAAGGGATACTATACCTTCTTGCATTCTAGCCCCTCCAGATGCCGTACAAATAACTATAGGTAAATTATTATCTGCTGCATATTCTATTGAGTAGGTGATCTTATCGCCTACAACACTTCCCATGCTTCCCATCATAAAATCAGGGTTCATTACACATAAGACACTTTCAATACTATTTATATTGCAAACTCCACAAATAACAGCTTCAGATTCATTAGTTTTTTCTTTATATGAATTCACCTTATTTGGATAATTAGGAAAATTTAATGGATCTTGAATGTCTAATTCAAATTCAAATTCCTGAAAACTTCCTTTATCTGCTAATAAATTTATTCTATCTCTAGCTTTAAACTTATAATGAGTTAAGCATTTAGGGCAAATATTTAAATTATCTTCTATGTCTTTTTTAAATACATGGTCATTGCATCCTTTGCAATAAATCCAAAATCTATCGTCTACACTGTTTTCCTTAAACTTATTATTCAATGGAACTGTTATGTATTTATTTTCCTTCGAACGACGAGTAGATGAATCAGCGGATGACAAAAATTTTTTTATCATAATTATTTACTCCCTTTTGTTATACTGTATCTGATATTGTACTTGCTGCTTCTAACATAAATTCATTTTCTATAAACTTAGTATGGTGAAGATCTTTAGCAAACGCATCACTAGTAATAAGTAACTTTTGAAACTCTATATTTGTATCTATTCCTTCTACAATGATTTCATCTAAAGCTCTATTTATTTTCTTGATACATTGTTCTCTATCCTCAGCCCAACAAATAAGCTTTCCTATCATAGAATCGTAAATAGGAGGAATTGTATATCCTGTATATATGAATGTATCAAATCTAACTCCAAAGCCTCCCGGAATATTTATTGATGTTATTTTGCCAGGGCAAGGTTTGAAATCATTAGATGGATTCTCAGCGTTTATTCTACATTCAATTGCATGACCTTTAAATACAATATCTTCTTGCTTAAAAGGTATAGGCTCTTTATTTGCGATTGAAATTTGAAGTTTAATAAGATCTACTCCTGTAATCATCTCTGTAACAGGGTGTTCTACCTGTATTCTTGTATTCATTTCTATGAAATAGAAGTTTTTATCACTATCTACTATAAACTCTATAGTACCAGCACCTAAATAGCCTATTCCTTTTACTATATCAACAGCAGTTTTATATAAGTGGTTCTTTTCATTAACATCTAAATAAGTACTAAGAGATTCTTCTAGAACCTTTTGATTACGTCTTTGCATAGAGCAATCTCTTCCACCTAAGTGAATAGCGTTTCCAAAACTGTCTCCAAATACTTGAACTTCTATATGTCTAGGATTTTTTATGAATTTTTCCATATATAAATCCTTACTTCCAAATGCTGATAAAGCTTCTGAACTAGCGATATCAAAACTTGAAAAAAGCTCTTCTTCACAAGTAACAATTCTCATACCTTTTCCACCGCCACCATTAGAGGCTTTTATGATAACAGGGTATCCAATTTTATTTGCAAGGCATAAAGCTTCTTGTTTATCTTTTAATACACCCTCAGACCCTGGAACAACAGGAATATTTAATTTCATCATAGTTTCACGAGCACGAGACTTATCACCCATTAAAATCATTTGTTCCATTTTAGGACCGATAAGTATAATTCCGTTTTCCTCACACTTTTTAGCAAACTCTGCATTTTCTGATAAAAAACCAAATCCAGGATGTATAGCATCACATTCAAGTTTAAGAGCCAGGTATATTATATTGTCTATATTATTGTAACTTTTGCTTATGTTATTTGGACCTATACATATAGATTCATCAGCCAAATATCTATGGAAGCATTCTTTATCAATATCTGAGTATATAGCTACAGTCTGTATGTCTAATTCTTTACAAGTTCTAATTATCCTAACAGCTATATCTCCTCTATTTGCAATTAATATCTTTTTAATCATGTCAAAGACCTCCTACCTATAATGGTTTTATTTTAAATAGAGGTTGGTTATACTCCACTAATTCTTCATTTTTAACTAACACTTCGACCACTTCACCAGATATGTCGCTTGTTATTTCATTCATAAGTTTCATAGCTTCAAGAATACATAAAGTATCCCCTTCATTTACTATATCTCCTACTTTAACAAAACTACTTTCATTAGGACTTGGCGAAGCATAGAAAGTTCCCATTAAAGGAGCAACTATTGTAGATGCATTATCTTCTTCCACTTCACTTACACAATTATACGCGTCATTTATTATAACTTCATTTGAGTAATCTGCTATCTCATTATTATTTGTAGGTATAGCATTTATAGAATTAACTTTTTTTGAAACTTCTAATTTTAATTCGCTATTTTCTAGCTTTACATATTCTAAATTAGTTTGATCTATAACCTTTAATAATTCTTTTATTTCACTTATTTTCATTTGTGTTACCCCCTCGTATTATTACCTGGTACTAATATTATATCATAAAAAATAATTTTGTAAATATTTTTTGATTAATACAGTTGTCCTAATTACATGCCTTTTATTTGATATAAAAAAACTCACTTTACTCATGCTTCTACAAAAGTATTTAAACACTAAATTAAATTTACTTATAAAAAAAGTGCTGATGAGGTCATCAACACTTTTTTATATTTAATATAAAGCAACGTAATTAACTTAAATAATAAGAATTAGTTGAAGCGATGATCAAAGTTGAATTTTATATTTATATTAGTGACCATATAACCCTTTATATTTAGTATCTTTTAGATAATTATAGATTTAAAAGGTGTAAATTTCAACTTATTTTTCAAATTCTCCTTCTAAAACTTCTAATTCTTTTAATGTTAGTCCTGTAATATCCATTATAAACTGTTTTTGAGCATTTTTAATTAAAAGCTCTCTAGCCATTTCTCTCTTTATAAGTAATGTTTTAAGTTCTTTTTCATCAAAATTCTCTTTTATTTCTTCATACTTTATATCCTCATTTTCTGGTAGTATTTTTTCATTTGATTTTTTATAAGTAATTAAATTAAATAATATAAAAATAGCAGGGATAGTAAAGTATATTCTAGCACCCATAAAGCCTATTATAACTGTTGAAACAATAATTCCAACGTTAAAATTCTCAAGTGGTATATTTAAAAATATTTTATCCGGGTCATAAGATTTTATAACTGCTAATAATAAGGTTAGTATGCATAAAGGTAATAAAAAATAACTAGAAACAATCCCTCCAAACCATAGACTATCAAAATAGGTATCTATATTACTGTATGTTATCATATAACCATTCAAATAAGAGTACATGCATGCTATTACACCCAAGGTAGCTCCTAATGCTTGAGTATACCAATTTGTAAATCTTAAATTCATAATATCACTCCCAAAATACATATATAGAATTAATATGCATGCTTGAGTTTAAATATTTATAAATTCACCACAAATTTCAATATATTTAATAAATTAATAATAGTGGAGCTATATATTAAGACTGTTTAAATAGTACATTTTCAAATTGATTTAGAATATATAAAAAGCTTCAATAATTAAATTATGAAGCTTTTTATATATTCTAATTATTATTTTAAAGAGCTGATAGTATTTTGAAGGCTATCTACACTTTCTTTTAATGATTGTGTTGATATTAACTGTTCAGTAAGTAGTTTTACAGTTTCATTATCATTAGATTCTATGCATTGATAAATTTTGCTAAGTAATTCATATTCATCATTATTTAAAATAGTATTAGTTTGGAATTTGTTATTATAATTATATAAACACATATTATATCTCCTTTAAAATCAACATAAATATATATTAATCATTAATAATATTTAATATACATTTATATTGATTATTTAAACTTTTATATTTATTTTTATATAAAAAAGTATTATAATTTGACTTATGCATATTATATGCAAATTTAATATGTTAATTTTGATATTAATTGATTAAATTTGCCTCATGTGGAAAGAATACTATTAA
The DNA here is from genome assembly GCF_035470145.1 of Romboutsia sp. Classification (GTDB taxonomy): domain Bacteria; phylum Bacillota; class Clostridia; order Peptostreptococcales; family Peptostreptococcaceae; genus Romboutsia_D. Next base: position 1,478 of record NZ_DATIRC010000044.1, on the reverse strand, counting down.
ATCCACTGAGTGAAGGGGAGTTTTGATTATGTTATATATATTGGAATTTATTTTAAAGATTTTATTTTTAGTTTTATCTATTGTTTGGATTGGGAAGATTATGATTTTGAGAACCGATAAGCAAATAATTATAAACCCTTTACTTATTGGGATAGCGGCACTATTAGCTGTATTACCAGGATTAAATAGTAATATAGAGTTAATAGGTATGAGTATTCAAAATATAAGGATTATATTGTACGGTATATATTCAGCTATAGTTATATTCGGAGTACGTGCTATAAATCAGAAAAATGGGATTTTTTAATTTAATATAGGGATGTAATTGTAGGATAATAAAAAGGTTGTGATAATTCACAACCTTTTTATTATATAAATATCTTAGTTCTTTTTAGCTTCACATCTAAATATTTTCATTCCATAAGACATAAACTTATCTTCATATTCAGTTGTAACATTTTCAAAATCACTTTCAGCTAAGTTTAGCGATATGTTTTTTAACATCCAATGATTAGATGCGATTTCATTTAAACTAAATTCGAATAATTTTTCATTATCTGTTTTAAAATGAAGCTCTCCATTTTCATCAAGTAATCTTTTATACATATTTAAAAAGTTTGTATGTGTTAATCTTCTTTTAGCCCATCTTGTTTTAGGCCATGGATCACAGAAGTTAACATAAACTCTAGACAACTCCCCTGTTTCAAAGTAATCTGATATGTTACTAACATCTGCCCATGCAAATAGTATGTTATCTAAATTAGCTTCTATTGCTTTTTCTACTGCCTTTAATAGTACTTCTTCTTTTATTTCAAAAGCTATATAATTTACATTAGGATTTTCTTTAGCTAATGTTGTTATAAACTTACCACGACCAGTTCCGAATTCTACATGTATAGGATTGCTATTTTTAAATTTTAGGTCCCACTTTCCTTTTAATTCATTTATATTGTCTCTAAGAACATAATTCTTATGACTTAATAGCTTTTCATCTGCGCCTTTTACTTTTCTTCTTCTCATGTTTTGCTCCTTACCTATTAATGTTTATTTACTATATACAATCTTTTAATAAAATGTTGTATTTTAAAATTTATTGTTCTTTTATAATACATTAATCTATATAAAAAATAAAGGGTATTAGCTCAGAGCTAATACCCTTTATTTTTTAGTGACCACAGCCAGAACATCCGCCGCCGCAACCATTATCATCTTGCATATTTTCAGGAGCTACTTTAAATCCATAACCAGTATCTTCTATAACTATGTTTCCATATTTATTGAAATCTTCACTGCTCATTATAAAGTGTAATCCATCAATATCATATTCTAAATCTTCAGCCTTTTGCTCATCCAGAGCAATTCCAAATGATGGACCGCCTCAGCCTATGCCTGCAAAATAAACTCTTATATTGTTAGGTCTATCTTGGTTATCTTTTAAGATATCTTTTAAAGTATTAACCGCTGTTTCTGGTAATGTA
>NZ_DATIRC010000043.1:0-2734 GCF_035470145.1 Romboutsia sp. | reverse complement strand
GTATTAGCAAAAGAAAGTAGAATGGATTGTGTTGCAGTTGTTAAAAATGATGAAGAGGTTGAGGTAAAGGAATTTAGGAATTTAAAAGTTGGAGATAAGGTTGTTATAGGCAGAACTGAAGATGCTAGCGAAGGAATTTATTTATATCCTTATGGGTTTTGCAAAGATGAAGAGGATAGAGATGTATTCGCATTTAGATCAGGTAGGTCTAGAGAAACTTCTTACACTAAGGATTATGAAAACTTATATGAATTATTAAAACATGAAAAAGAACATGGATACATAGTATGGGTATTAGGGCCTGCTGCAGTATTTGCTAAAGGTGCTAGAGACTCAATGGCGTACCTAATTGAAAATGGATATGTTGATGCATTGTTCGGGGGGAATGCAGTAGCAACACATGACTTAGAAGGTGCAATGTTTAATACAGCTCTTGGACAGGATATATATACTCAAGAGTCGATAAAAGATGGACATTACCATCATTTAGATTTACTAAATAAAGCAAGAAGAGCAGGATCAATAGAAAAATTAATAGAAGAAGAAAACATAGACAATGGTATTGTCCATGCTTGTATAAAAAACGATATCCCGATAGTATTAGGAGGATCTTTAAGAGATGATGGACCTCTTCCTATAGTAATATCAGATGTATATGAAGCGCAAGATACAATGAGACACCATGTAAAAAGAGCTACAACGGTAATATGTTTAGCTACTCAATTACATTCTATAGCTACAGGGAATATGACACCTTCTTATAGGGTTGTAGATGGGAAAATAAGACCAGTATACTTCTATTCTGTTGATGTTTCAGAATTTGCAGTAAATAAATTAAGAGATCGAGGAAGCTTAGAAGTAACTACAATAGTTACAAATGTCCAAGACTTCTTAGGAAAATTAAAAGATAATTTATAATGAGTACCAAGCACTTACGTATAGTAAGTGCTTTTTTTGTTTATTATTATAAAATATGTATATTAATCTTTGAATTATTTACATATTATTGAATATAATATATCGTTGCATATAATGTACTATGATTTTGATATAAAATGATTTTAAATCTTATATTTTGAAAGGAAGGTGAAAACCTGATTTAAATCAGGGGAATATGAAAAAATGGATTTGGATAACGCTGAGTATAGTAGTAATTATTGCAGCAGGGACTTGGATAAATTATTCTAAACAACCTAAGGGAGTAGAAGTTAAAACTAGTAAGGTACAAGAAAAAGAAATAAAGGCCTATATATCTACTACAGGAGATATATTATCTAAAGACAAACAACAATATTTTGGAGAACAAGGTATAGTTGATGATATTGATGTAGAGGTAGGAGATAAAGTATCAGAAGACGATATTCTTATGCGTTTTAAAACTGCTTATGGAAATAAGAACTTAAGAAGTGATATTGATGGAGTTGTAACAGAGCTAAATGTTTCAGAGGGTCAAATGAACTCATTAACACAACCTGTTGTAGTGGTTCAAAATGTAGAAAATCTACAAGTAGAAGTCCAATTAAGTAAGTATGATGCACCAACTGTAAAAGCAGGTCAACAGGTAGATATAACTTATAACGAGAAAGTATATAAAGGTGAGGTTTCTTCTATTGATCCTACTGCTGATAAAAATACAAGTAATATAATGGGAACTAATTCTTCAGATGTATATCAAAATGCTTATATAAATATATTTGATCCAAAAGGTTTAGTAATAGGATTTAATGTAGATGTTGATATACTAATAAATCAAAATGACAAAACATCAGTTGTTCCTATAGAATCTATAGTTTCTGATAATGACGGCAATGATTTTGTATATATTGTAGAAAATGGCAAAGTAGTTAAAAAGGATATCAAACTTGGGATAATTTCTGATACTGAAGCTGAAATAAAATCAGGTCTTAAAAAAGGAGAAAAAGTTATATTAAATCCAGGAAATGATATATCTAAAGGAGTAGAAGTGGTTATTGTTCCTAAGGGGGAGAATAAGTAATGTCTATGTTGGAAGTTAAGGATGTATACAAAACATATGTAACAGGAAATATAAAATATCAAGCATTAAGTGGTGTAAGTCTTTCAGTTGAAAAAGGTGAATTTACTTCTATAATGGGTAAATCAGGTTCTGGTAAATCAACTTTTATGAATATACTTGGATGTCTTGATAAAATGGACTCTGGAAACTATATATTAAATGGTCAAAATGTAACTAATTTAAGCGATAACGAATTGGCTTATATAAGAAATAAGGAGATTGGATTCGTTTTTCAATCTTTTAATTTACTTCCTAGAATGAGTATACTAGAAAATGTAGAACTTCCTATGATATACGGGGGAATAAACTCTAAAATTAGAAGGAAGAAAGCTATGGATGCTCTTGAAAAGGTAGGACTTGCAAATTGGATAAAGCATAAGCCAAATGAAATATCCGGAGGGCAAAAACAAAGAGTTGCCATAGCTAGGGCCATAGTTAATAATCCTAATGTTATAATGGCAGATGAACCTACTGGAAACTTAGATTCTGTTGTAACAGCAGAAATACTAAAGATATTTCAACAGTTAAATGAAGAGGGATCTACAATAATAATGGTTACTCACGAACCAGAAGTAGCTCAATATACTAAAAAAATAGTCAGATTTTCTGATGGTAAAATAGTATCAGATAGTATGGTTTTAAATAGAAAAATAATACATAAAGATTAGAAAGGGGTGAATATGTGAAAACAAACTTTGC
>NZ_DATIRC010000042.1:0-3910 GCF_035470145.1 Romboutsia sp. | reverse complement strand
TATAATCTAACACAATCTATTTAAAGGCGTTTTTAAAATATTATGCATTAATTAGGATGTATTAATCGGACAAGATGAAACTAACCTTTTATATGATTATATAAAAGGTTAGTTTTTTTACTATTTTAATAGTCATAAAAGTAGTGTTGCAATATTTACCCTAATTTAAATAAAGTTTCGGAGATTTTATCGCTGGCTTCAGAGTCCATTTCCTTAAGTGCGTGTGCGTATATATTAAGAGTAGTGTTAATGTTTGAATGTCCAACTCTTTCAGAAATAACTTTAATAGGCACTTTAGAATTTATAAGTAGTGTAACATGTGAATGTCTAAGATCATGAAATCTTATATGATCTAAATTATTTTCTCTTAAAAATTTATTAAATTTCTTACTAAGTACATCTTGTGCGATGGGTTTTTCGTTTTTATCGAAGAATAATAAATTCATTTTATTAGTAATTTTACCTTTTAATTTAGCTTCTAATTGCTTTTTCTTATGATTTTTTAGCATTGAAATTATCTCATTTGGTGCTGAAATTGTTCTTTCCGAGCTTTCAGTCTTAGGATTTTTCAGTATAACTAAACCCTCATTTCTTACTGTAATCTTGTCTATTGTTATAGTATTTTCATTAAAATCTATATTGTCCCAAGTCAATCCTAATATTTCCGAGATTCTAAGCCCCAAACCACTAGCTAAATATATGTGTAATTCAAGGGATGTTCCTTTGCAAATTTGGAGTAATTTAACCATATTTTCCGTATTATATATATTATTTTTAAACTTTTTTATCCTCGGAACTTCTATACATTCTACTATATTTTCTCTAATCAGTCTTAATCTATATGCTTTTTTAAGAGCTAAATTTAATATATTTATGTGTATTTTTATAGTCTGTGGAGCTAAAATTCCTACTAAATCATCTACATAATTTTGTAAATGTATAGGTTTTAATTCTTCTAATTTATACTTTCCTAACATAGGAATTAGGTACTTTTTACAAATTCTAAGGTAGCAATTATAAGTTGTAATTGATAAATTGACCTTATATTTCTCTAAAAAATCCATTAAAAAACTCTCTATATTAATGGCGTTTGGTAGTGCTAATTCGTCATTATATATACTATCTTTTAACTCGTTAAGTTTTTTAGATGCATCTCTTTTTTTCTCAAATGAGCCCATATTCTTTTGTATTTTCTTACCACTTTCTTGATCTTTATATTCTAAATAAACTATGTAGTTTTTACTTCTTTTTCTTATAAATGCAAAACTCATTATATACCTCCATGAAACAACAATTATATATTTATTATAACATAAAAACAAAACAAAAAACATTTAAAGTTCTGACATAAAACTGACATAAACCTTTATAAAACTCATGAAAGCACTATAAACACTAATTTATATATTTTTGGCATAAAAGTATATATTTTATGTTTAATAAGAACAGTTAAGATGTTAATTTCATAAATTATATAAATAATGCTTATTAAATTTGTTAAAGGGGACATGAAATATGTACAACTCTAATGGATTCGAAATGAAAATTTTAGAAACTAAAAGGTGCATTTTAAGACCTGTTTCCTTAAAAGATGCACCTAATTTATTTGACTATTACAAGCAAGATATTGTGGTTAAATATTTACCCTTTAAAAAACATGAAACAATATTTGATACAGAAAAATTTATAAGGTTATTTTTTTTAAAAAATTATAACGAAGGAAAAATAGGACACTACGCTATAGTGTTAAAAAAAGAAAATAAGGTAATAGGTAATGTAGGGTTTAATAATATATCTATATCTTCAAAAAAAGGAGAAATGGGTATATGTATAAATCCTTCTTATTGGGGGTACGATTTATCAACAGAATTAGCTGAAGAAATGCTTAGGTATGGTTTTAATGATTTAAACTTAGAAAAAATTATAGCTATAACTTTTGAAGATAATACGTATTCACAAAAAGCTTTAGAAAATTTAGGATTTCACTACGTAAAAACATTTAATAAAAATTTGAAATCTAAAAAGATAAGAAACCCTATTAAATGCCATGAATATGAAATGCTAAAAATAAATTATATAAATAAATTCAAATTATATAAAAAGGGATGATCACCTTGGCAAGAGATATAAATAATGATTGGATAGATAAACACCTAAGATTTGTTCTAGCTAACACACTAGGCAAAGATATTAGCCAAATTACTAAAGACTATTTAATTACACTAAGAGAAATAGATTTATCTGACTGTTGTATAAATAATCTGAAAGGATTGGAATATGCTACAAATTTAAATAGCATTAATTTAAGTAAAAATGAAATTATAGATACTAGTCCACTATCTAAACTACACAGATTAGTTAATTTAGAACTTTCAGAAAATAGAATCGAGGATGTATCCTTTCTAAATAACTTAAAGAAACTTAAAAGTGTTGGACTTGATAGTAACAATATATCTCATATAAGGGACCTTAGTAACTTGAAAAATTTAAATCTAATAAATATATCTAATAATAAAATTAAAGACCTGTCATTCGTTAGAACTTTACATTGTAAAAATATTAAGATTATAGCTAGCGAGCAATGTGTCGTTTTAAAACCCATAAACATAAACTATGGAGACGATTGTTTATTTAAAAGTCCTATTTATTGGACTAAAGAAACTAAGGTACTATTAGACAATATACAAATTACAGGAAAGTACAATTATATAAAAACAAACAAAAGACCATCATTTTTATATTCCATATCAAAAATACTTATTAAAAATGTATATTCTGATTGTATATTAAAAGCAGATTTCTATCATGAAGTTCCTTTTTTAAAGTCAGGCATATTAAGCGGTATATTAATTCAACCTATAAATATAAGACTTATAAGTTCATCTTTTGATGTTTTTCAAACTAATAAAGCGAATAACTTAGGATCGATATATGGCAGGTTACAAATAATAAATCTTATAGGAGATACTCTTGAGAATGAATATTTTTTTAAAAATAAACTTATAACTATCATAAACAGTGAAGGTGATAAAATTTCATACTTAACTAATACAAAAGGCGAATATGAGTTTATGAATTTAAAAAAGGGTAGATATACTATATTATTTCCATTTTTAGCTAAGCATGAGTATGTAACACCATCGTTATTTATTTGTAATTTAGCTGAAGGTGAAAATTTAGAAATTAATTCAATAGCAATGAAAAATTAAAAAAGCGGCATATGCCGCTTTTCTTAATTTTCAAATTTTTTAAATCCTTCTCCTAAAACTTCGTGTACAGTGCTAACAATTATAAAAGCATTAGGGTCTGTTGATTTAACAACTTTCTTTAAATAAATTTCTTGATTTTTAGAAACAACTACTAATAATACCTGTTTCTTTTCATCTGTATATCCACCTCTACCATCAAGGATAGTAACCCCTCTACTTAACTCATTAGTTATAACATCTTTTAAATTATTCGCTTCATTAGATATTATAAAAAATGCCTTAGAATAATCGAAACCTTCCATTATAGCATCTGCCACTTTAACTATAATATAAAGTGCTATAGCTGAGTAAAGAGCGGTTTCTATATTTTTACTAGCAATACCTGAAGATATAACTACAAATGCATCTAAACACATCATAAACTTAGTCGCTTTTATTCCAGGGAATTTCTTACTTAATATAAGTCCTATTAAATCCGTTCCTCCTGTGGAACCATCAACTCTAAATATAGTACCGATACCTATTCCTACTAAAATAGCTCCTGATATTGCAGATAACAATAAATCATTTGTTACACTCATATCAGATAATGGTGAAGTTATATTTATTGTTACTGATAATAACACCGTACCAATTAAAGTCTTTATTGAGTTTTTAGTTCCAAGTATTTTAAATGCAAATATTACTAATGGCACACCTAT
>NZ_DATIRC010000041.1:0-1736 GCF_035470145.1 Romboutsia sp. | reverse complement strand
ATAATAAAGATAAAGATACTCAAAAGAAAGGAGAAAAAGTAATGTATGAATTTGAATTGGAGAATTAAAAAGAAAACTAGAACGAAAGAATAATAAAAGAATCAATGAAGTTTCAATCGGAGAAATAAGAAGATGATCTTGATAGAAACTAATGTTTAAAGAAAGAAGTTTATTCGAAGATAATTCCATTATACGATAATTAGTAAGTAAATTCTTTATCCCAACCGAAAGAACTTTCATTAATTTAGACTGAGCACTCGATCCAATCCTACTAACAGAAAGACCAGAATCAATTGCAGGACGACAAGAATCTAAAAACAACCTCTTATTCGTATAAAATTGTCCATCTGTAATAGAAATAACATTCGTAGCTATATATTCAGTAATATCAGAATTAATAGTTTCAATCACAGGAAAAGCAGTAATCGAACCACCAAAATAACTATACATTAGTTTACCACAACGTTCCAATAAAGAAGAATGAAAGCTGTAATCGAATAGGAAGTGTCTGGTTCAATCTGGTATGAAACCCCATGAAATCCTTAAGAAGCTGAATAGAAGAAAAGGAAACAACGAATCCAAACAAGGTCAAAGCTACAAACCAAACAACCAGCTATTAATTCCCAATAAATCTTCCAAGTACAAGTGCTCTTTATTTTGTCCGTCAAAATCTCAGCAAAGACGAAGGAAATGTCCGAAAGAAGAATACAATATTTTGGATAGAAACCGCCATACAATTGAAGCTAAAGAACAAAATGCTAGCTTTCATTCAGTTATGGAATAATGGGAATTACATAGAGGTCGAATAAAATAAGGTACCAGACGAAATTGTGTCCACGAGATTAATTACAGCAGCCAAATAAATAAACAGGAATATACATAGGAAGCTCTCAATCCAGTAAAAGAGTTCGTAAAAATGCATCCATAAACAGGCATTTAAATAAGGAAACCATCATTGACACTTTGAGGTTGAAGGAGTGATCATTCATTTATAGGTATTTATTCTATCTTTATTAATTCTTTTCCTTATTGAACTACAACAATTATCTCGAACGACTTCCTTACTTTAAATCAACTCAATAAGTTTTGTCGATCTATTAATTTAGGTGATCTTATTGCTGTATTAGGATCGATTGATTTTGTATTGGGTAGTGTAGATTTATATTCATGTTTATCTTGTGTTAAGGTTAGAATGAGTAGTGGAATGATTAAATAGTTACTCGATTGCGGTAGTTTTCTTGTTTTCTTTGCTTATTCATCCCAAACGAATATTTATTACGGCATTTTATTTAGTTCTAACGTTATTCAATCTCTTAATTTTGCAGCTCTTATTTCCTATTCGTATTAAATCCTCTCTTCATATTTCATTTCTTGGTTTATGGCTGTTTCATTTATTGCTTTGATCTTTCTTTAGTTGGTTTTCTTATTATATCATGCATTCGTCCTTTCGTTATGTTCTTAGCTTTAATTCATTCCTTTACCTTCGTATTAATTGGTTCATGCTGCTTGCTTCCAATTCTACTTTAACCTTTGATTGTTTTAATTTTTCTTGTTAGCATTGTTAATATTCTTATTCTTCTTTTAACCTTATTCTATCTTTCTTTCCATGAAATCTTATCGAGGTTCTTCTATCTTTATATTTATTTAGCTTTTCTTTACTAGTGGACTGGTTATATTTTTTAGTTATTGGTTCGTTCTAGAGTTAAGATTTTGTATTATGTATTTTTCTTATTTAG
>NZ_DATIRC010000040.1:0-1831 GCF_035470145.1 Romboutsia sp. | reverse complement strand
CCCCAGTCTTTTGTGAATTTTTAATGTTATCTACTACAACATTAGGTAATGGTACATTAAACTCATCAACACCATCTATTCCAAGTAGTCTTAAAATAGTTCTCTCCACTGATACTGTAGTGTGCTTGTTTATAAACTCTTGTGTATCTAGTGCAATGTTTTGTGCAGATTTACGAGCCTTTTGTACTATATCAAAATTCAAATTTAATTTACTCATTTTTATCCCCCTTGTAATAACCTTTACAAATTTTTATCTGCTATTTCTATTATTTCATTACTTAATCCAAGTAGCTTACAAATATTTAAAGCATCTTTTGGTACTTTAGTTTCTTTGTTTACTTTTTCTAATCTATAGTCCATATTTTCTTGAAGTATATCTATACTTTTTTTGCATTTACTATTTTGTGAAATTTTCAAATCTATCTGACGTTTTAAACCTTCAAAATCTACATTTTTAAGACCTACTACTTGATAATGATCAACATCATCTAACAAAACTTCATCATAGTGAGTAGATATTAAACTTATAGAATTAAACTTTTTAAAATATGTACATATAGCTTTTAAAAGTGTTCTTCCCTCAACGGGATTAGTACCTCTTGCAAATTCATCTAATGCTATAAATCCATCTTGTAAATTCATAAGCCTTGTTATTTCTTTTAACTTTATAATTTCAGCTCCAAAGGTGCTAAGTCCTTTATTTATATCTTGCATATCATCACTTATTAAGTATATAAAGTCAAGTACGCATAAATTAGCTTGCTTTGCAAATACATAAAATCCACATTGGAATAGATATAAGTTAAGTACGATAGTTTTCATACTTACACTTTTGCCACCCATATTTGCACCTGTTATTAAAGTTGTTTTTTTATTTATATCTATACTTATTGGCATGTATTTTTTATTTTCTAATTTCAAAATTTTATACATGTTTGGATTTATAAGATCTTTAAAGTATATTTTATTTTCCTTATTTATAATTGGTTTTATACCGTTATATTTTATTGCTAAATTAGCTTTGGCTATTAAAAAATCTAATTTACCTATAGATTTCATATTTACATTTATATCTTCTATATAATTAATAAGACTGTTGCTTAGTTGTTTTTTTATTTTAAGTTGTTCTTTTTCTTCTTGTACTATTATTTCTAATCGCTCTATTTTTAATTTTTCAACTTTTTCTATGTCTACTGCTTTAAATATTTTATTTTCTAAAGTAGCTTTAGATTTTCTAATTTGTGCTAAGTCTTTACTATATGAATCATATATATAAAACGTTGATAATTTTAAGTTTTCTGGATCTAATATTTTTATTATTTTTTCTAAACTTTTAAAGTTTATATATTCTATTTTTAAGTTCAATTTATTATAGTTTTTGATTATTTCTTGCGTGCTCATAGCAAAATTTTTAAGTTCAAAAAGTTCTACTTCATCTAATGTATCTTTATTTGCTAATCTTTTTACAGTATTTTTTATATCTTTTATTTTGCAAAATATATATTGTATTTCATCAAATGTATCTTTATTTTCTAATATGCTTTTACTTATAACTTCTATATAATCCAATTCTTTTATGAGTTTATCAGTATTACATTTTTTAAACATTTTTATATTTCTTTTTTCTTCGTTTCCAAAAGCTGTAATCGTATTTAATTCATCATTTATAAACTGTTTAATACTATCACCTTCTTATTTAACTCATAACGTTAAATACTTTTAATTTAGTTTTATTTTGAATGCTATTGATAAAATCTTCTTCATTAAAGCTATATCCATTAATAGATGTTGGATTTACACTTATTCCTATTAAATTCACTTTATTTATAGC
>NZ_DATIRC010000039.1:0-2638 GCF_035470145.1 Romboutsia sp. | reverse complement strand
TAAAATGCCTAACAGATGCTCTTGGGAATAAAGATACATATGAGTATGATAGGTTAGGGAATGTAATTAAGAGAAGCTTCATAGATTACAAAGGAGCTTTACTCACTCAAACAGAACATGATTATGATGAAATTGGAAGGTTAAGAGAAAGTAAAGAGTTATGGTTTAATATAGGAGAAGAAGTAAATGCAACATATGTTAAGACTCATTTTTACTTTGATGAAGATAACAACCTTATAAGATTAGTTAAGGATGTAGATAATTTAGAACAAATTACAGATTTTGAATATGATGCCTTGGGAAGACAAATAAAATTAGTTGATAATTTAGGCAATGAAACTATAAATGAATATGATGCTAATAATAATCTGATTAAAATAATTGAAATTGAAAAGAAATCTGAAGGTACTGATCAGGAAGTTTTTGTGACATTAAATGAATACGATGAGTTGAATAGGCTTATTAGAACTACAGATAATCTAGGAAATATAACTAAACATGGGTATAATAGTCAAAATAAATTAGAGAAGAGAGAAGATCCTTTAGGAAATATTGTTAGCTATGTGTATGATATATTCGGTCGAAAGATTTTAGAAAATCGTAAAATAGGTTATGGAGAAGAGATTAAAACAAGATATCATTATGACAATAAGGGGTTATTAACAAAAATAGAAGATGACAAAGGAAATCCTACTTTATTTAAATATGATTCTTTAGATAGACAGGTAGAAACAGAATATGCTGATGGGTATGTTGAGAAAAGGGGATATGATAAAAATAATAATATAATTCAAGAAACTGATTGTAATTATTTAATAAAAAAATATACCTATGATGAATTAGATCGATTAAAACAGGTTAATATTGATAAATCAAACCTTGCCACAGGAATAGATATTTTAGGTTCTGTTTATGAGAATTATTATTATGATGGACTAGGAAGAATGGTAAAATACACCAACCAAAACAGCATAGTTGAATTTGAATTTGATTCATTAGGAAACTTAATAAAAGATGTTCAAAATAAAAGAGTAGTTAAATCTGAATACAATTCATTAGGATTTAGAGATAAGTTTATTTATCCTAGTGGTCGTAAATTAAATATTATATCTGATGGACTTAACCGAATTAAAAGGATAGAAAATATAGATTTAGAAAGTGATTATCCTGGTGAATTAAGTGGTAGCACCAATGTTTTGAATAATAGTTTTATTGGTACTTATCGTTTATATGAAAGACAATTTGGTAATGGAGTAAAATCAACTTTTAGTTATGATGGCAATAAAAGAAATATAAGCGTTAATTACTCCAAGGATGAAAAATTTTTATTTGAAATTCAAAGTCTTTACGATGATAGTGGAAATAAAAGATTCGAAAATATAATTAAAAATTTAAATAATAATGGAGAATTTTATATTTATGACTCTTTGTATAGACTTATTGAAGCAAGAAAAGGAGTAACTATTCCAAGGTTTAGTATAAACGACTTTAAACCTGTAGGTTCTATAGCTGGCATTTCTTCATATAATGCATCAGATCAGATGAAAATTAATAATTTTATTAATCTAATTGGCTTGGGTGATAAAAATAAGACAGAGTTTAGTTATGATTCTATAGGGAATAGGGTAAATAAGAAAGAAACTGGTAAACCAGATATTACTTATAAGACAAATACTGTTAATGAGTATACAAATATAGATCATATAAATCCAATATATGATAAAAACGGTAATTTAATAAGTGATGGTACTTTTAAATACTATTATGATTATAAAAATAGACTTGTTATGGTAAGGGATATCTATGATAATGTCATTGCAAGATATACCTATGATGCTATTGGTAGAAGAATAGAAAAAATAACTAATGAAGAAAAGGTAACTTATATTTATGATGGTAATAATGTAGTTGAAGAGAGGGATGACGATGAAAAAATAGTTGCTCAATATGTTTTTGCAGATGATACAGATGATATTATTCAGATGGTGAGAAAAAATAATAAAGATTGTTACTATCTCAAAAACTCATTAGGGAATATTATTGCCTTATCAGGAAATAGTGAAGATATCATTGAAGAGTATATATATTCGCCCTTTGGCATTGTAAATTCACCTAGTAAAGTAGAAAATCCATATTTATTCACAAGCAGAAGGCTTGATCAAGAAACTATGTTAATGTATTACAGAGCAAGACATTATTCACCAGAGTTAGGTAGATTTATTCAAAGAGATCCTAAAGGGTATGAAAATAGTATGAATTTATTTGAATATGTAGGGAATAACCCAATTAATAGAATTGATCCTATGGGATTACAAGAGGAAAATCAAGGACCTCATATTGATTTTGGGAAAAATCCTGGTGAGGGGTTTGTTTATGATCCGAATTCTGGTCAGTGGGGTGACCCTGTAGATCTAAGCCAGTTAGCCCCTGCAACTTTTACTTTAGAAAAGTTTAATTCAATTGAAAAATTATTAGCTAATTATATAAGTCTCCAAAATTCAGAAAGTGGCATTAAAGAAACTAGTAGTGTTACAAAAATAACTGGTAAAAAGGAGATAGGCACACAAAGTAATACTTTCTGGAAAGAAAGAAAAAGTACATGGATCCACCCTATAAAAGGAGGATATACTGGATACCT
>NZ_DATIRC010000038.1:0-3013 GCF_035470145.1 Romboutsia sp. | reverse complement strand
AGATATATCTTTTCATCACAAAATATTTTCAATCCTGTGGAGGTCGTCAGGAAAATTCACTCTTAGTTAGATGTTTATAAAAAGTGTTATAATGATTGTTTGTAAAATCTAATGCGCAAGCTAATAAAATGCTTTTAATTGCCTTTTTAGGTTCTTCCAATAAATAAGATATAACACCAAAACAAAAATGTGATCTAGGATTTTTGGGTGCTAAAAAAATTGCCGTAGAAAAGTTATGTTTTGCCTCGATAAGATCTCTTTTCAATAAGAATATTATTCCCTTGCTAAGTATTGCATGAATATTTTTGGGATTTCTAACTATTTGCTGTTCACAGATTTCTATAACCTCATCACATTCATCATGGTTGCAGATAAAATCCAATGAATATAGGTTATTTTCAATATCTTCAGTTATAATTTCCAATAACCGATGAAGGGTAATTGATGCATCTTTGAAATTATTGCGCTTTAAGTATAAAAAGGATTTTTCAATAAGGCTGCCTATGATCTCCCCTAATTCATTTGAGTCTAATGATAATGCCTTATCATAAAAGCGAAATGCTTTTTCAGCATCACCGATTTTTTGATAATTTTTTGCGATGAACATATATGTTGGCCAGGGAGTTGGATTAATTACAAGTAATTTTTTTAATTCAGCGATGGATTGTTTATATGATTCCGAATCATAGTAATATTTTGAACGAATCTTATATAAAGTGTTCTCATTAATATTATACTGATTCAATTTTTCCAAGCCTTCATCCTTAACCATAAGTCTTGCGCTATACATTAATCTTAATTCTAATCCGTTTATTTTTGGGTGGATTTCATTTGCTTTAGTAAAACATTCAATAGCTAATCCATGCTTATTAACTTTTTGATATGCTATACCTAATAGATGATAAACCACACCTAAAAGGAAAATAATTTCTACATTGGTTGGATATTTATTCAAAAGCTTCTCTAGATGAGCAATTGCCTCCAAATATCTACCATTTTCAATGAAATTATCTTCTATTCTTAATAATTGATATTCAAGAAGATCCATAATGTTTTTAGAGATTAAACGTGTTAGTCTATATTTGCCTGAACATTAATATAAGTATTCGGTATTTTTTCCAAAAACGTTAGAAATAATCTTCAGAGGGAAGGGATTAAAGAATAGAATGGGTGAAAATGTGTTTTGGTTCAAGTTGTAGAGTACATATTGCCACAGTAGTAACGCCTTGTTGATTATGGATCAAAATTATGTCTTATACACCTATTTTTAAATATAAAATTAACGAATGTTAGACAAATTTAATCCCTTAAAAGCGTGCATCGAAAACGAGGCTAGCAGAGTAAGCTATCTCACAATGGAAATGAGGTATCGATCGGTACCAGATCTCAAAAAAGTAATTCTTAATATATAACTATTTTATAGGTGTCGAGAATATTATGAATTATATTATTTGGTTATAGTATATTGTGGCATGAATGACGTGTTGTGTTATTGGGAAAGGAGGGAGGAGCCTGATAGAAGATATCTTATCAAAATCGCAGGTCTAAGCATCTTAAATTTCAGTTAATAGATCATATTTCTTACAAAACTAAAAAAGGCGCACCCTATACAAAGAGTTAGCCACTCTGGTGTCAAAGTATGAATACGTTCTCTTTGAAACAAATCAAGGAATTGTTAGCATTGTTTACCGTTTAACGATATGACCCATTTATGCAAGCGTTTGAAAACTAATTGAAATCCCTTATTTTTTATCAATCACATTTATAATATTATTGTAAGTCCCGAAGCAATTTGGGTGCAGTTGATCATTTTGTGGATCTTCCTTCCACTGTCCATCTACCAAAAACTTGTATTCATAGTTCCCGGGAGAAAGCATCACCTGTTTTTTCCATGTTCCTTTCTTATTTTTTTGCATCGGATGTTTCTCCGGGTGCCAGTTGTTGAAATCTCCCGTCAAGAAGACTTCCTTGGCCTCAGCGTTTTCAAGTGAAAATGTCACTTTCCGCCGTTTAATTCTCTCTTTTGTTTTGATTCCTGCCATTTAATACCTCCTTAAATGATACGTATTGATTCAAAAACATAACATATCCTGTTTTGCCTATCCATTATATCAAATCTTAAATATATAACTATGTCCCTTGTCCATTAAAAAATGCTTAATGTAAGGTTTGTTGTGTGTCAAGCAAAATGCGACACTATGTAGTAACTGCGGTTCGCTAAAGAAATATGTATTTTTCGGAGATTACTTGTCATGATGCAAAATCCTCCAATATGACATGTATCAAATTTGAACTTTAAATATCAAGACAAGATCATTTTTCATATGTCGCTTTCTGATCTGAAAACAGTTCTTCTTTAAAATATCATCTACAGATCACATCCGCAATCGAACCACTGATAAGAGAATAATATTCAATAGAAATCATGCCCTTTAAGACCTGAGATATCTTGCAAAAAGGCCAGATATCTAATGGTTCCAAAATGATGTGATACTCATAACCTATCTACCACTTAATTTCATGAAATTGATGGATTGGTGATATGGTATTAAGGTATCTCAGAAATTTCAGGTGCTTGATATTAGGACGAAATTGCAGTTATTCAAGTTATGGATAACGCTACGATTCAGTGGTGGTGAAAAGCTGATTGTTCCCTCTCGTTTCTACAATAAACCCTCGTTTTTAAGTGATTGTTCAAATTCATCTATTCTTTTATCAAGCTCTTCTGAACCAAATTTATATCCTTCCATAAAAAGATCTATTATTATTTCCCATTCTTTAATAGCTTTATTGACGAATTTATTTTTCAATTCACCTTCTTTGGCTGTTATTTCTCCATATGCAATTTTTTTAGATATCTTGATCAGTTCTTTTACAAAAATGCTATTTAAGATAAAAATATCTTTCATTTTTACTTCCTTTTCGACCTACTAAAAAAGAAATCGTCCAATGTTCTCAATTTTTTAAGTCAAGCCCCTGGAGCTACATTTATCCAGGGGCTTAAGGAGGCAGG